>CAZQKF010000209.1:0-4732 GCA_964593645.1 uncultured Desulfobulbus sp. | reverse complement strand
CCATCTGGTCTTTTCCACCCTCCATACCAATGACTCACCATCCACGGTCGGCCGTATGGTGGACATCGGCATCCCTGCTTATTTACTAGCCTCCTCTCTCAGCATGGTACTTTCCCAGCGACTGGGCCGACGTCTTTGCCAGAAATGCAAGGTGCCTATTACCATGAAGCGGGATTCGCTCATCAATGCAGGTTTTACAGATGAAGATCTTGAGGCTGATGACTTTCAGCTGTATGGCCCTAAGGGTTGTCCGGAATGCAACGGCCTCGGCTACAAGGGGCGGGTCGGTTTTTTTGAACTCATGGCAGTCAACGAAGAGGTGGCCAAGGCTATCCAGGCAGAAGTTCCCGAAGAGCAACTGCGAAAGATTGCTGTCCAGGAGGGCATGGTACCCCTGCGCCGGGCAGGGCTCAAAAAAGCGCTCCAGGGCATTACCAGTGTCCGCGAGGTGCTGCGCCGAACTGTAGTTCACGAAGACACCATGCCTACTTACCTGGTTAATCCAGACGTTGAGGAGTATGAAGACGGCGATGTCATCATCCAGGAAGGGAACAAGGATGACCAGAATTTTTACAAGCTGGTTCGGGGTAAAGTGGCAGTGCTGAAGAGCGGCAAAAAAATTGCCGAAATAACTGAGCCGGGCGAGTACTTCGGTGAAATGGCCTGCATTCTGAATGAGGCGAGGTATGCCTCTGTTGTTTCCGTGGGCCGCTGCAAGATCAAACGATATCCCGGCGATAAAATCGGTGAACTCATAGAAAAATATCCGGACATCTCCCGTCATCTCTTTAAGACCATGGCAAGCAGACTGCGCAAGACCGACAATATCCTGATCCAGCTTGCCGGAGGCGCACGGGGGGGCAGGCCGCAGGCTGTACGGCAGGCATGAGCAAAATTTCCGTCTATATTCTCGCCTACAACGAAGCTGATAAAATTCGCTCCGCCATCAATTCAGTGCTTTGGGCCGATGAGATCATCCTGGCCGACTCCCACAGCCAGGATGACACCGCAAAAATAGCGCAGGAGCTGGGAGCGAAGGTGGTGCAGATTGATTTCATCGGTTTTGGGGATCTGCGCAACCGGGCTATGGCCGCCTGCAGTCACAATTGGATTTTTTCTCTTGATGCCGATGAACGTTGTACACCCAAGGCCAGGGATGAAATCCTGGCAACTATCGAGCTTGCTGAAACTGTAGATGCCTACTATATTCCCCGCCGCAACTTTTTCATGGGCCGCTGGATCAAACATTCCGGGTTTTATCCCGACTATCGCCAGCCCCAGTTATTTACAAAGGGTGCCCTGGACTTTAAAAACGACGACCCGGTGCATGAAGAGTACACCATTGTCTCAGACAAGCCGGTCGGCTACCTGAAGCAGCCCATCTGGCAGTTTCCCTATAAAAACCTGGAAGAGGTTTCCCACAAAGCAAACAAGTACTCCACTTTAGGTGCCCGCAAGCTGCAGCAGCGCGGCAGATCAGCCGGTATGTTTAAAGCCCTCAGCCGGGGACTCTGGTCCTTTTTCCACATGTATTTTCTCAAAAAAGGTATCCTGGACGGCTGGCCGGGCCTAGTCATAGCCATCGGCAACTTTGAGGGAACGTATTACAAATATGCCAAGCTGCATGAACTGCAGGCTGACTGGCAGGCCCCGAACTCACCGCCGCTTGGTCGATCGTAACAGAATACAAACATGTTCGACATGGCGCTGTCCGCACTTATTCAAGGTACTGACTGATTCCTTTTTCACACCAGTTTGCCTTTTGATCCAGTGTATTCTGGAGAATGCGATCATTTGTTTCCAGCTGACCCCGATCACTCATGGAATGGTAGAGATGATAGGCCAGTGCATTGAACTTGAGATTACGCCGTACCAGGCCCCGGTGAATCAAACGGGCGGTAAACTCTGAATCCTCCCGCCCCCAGCCGACAAACTCTTCGTTAAAACCATTCACCGCCAGCGCATCTCTGCGCCAGAAGGCAAAGTTACAGGTTCTGACACCGTATACATTTTTACTTCTGAACGAAAACAAGGAGGCAAGAATCCACGAACGTATACAGTTTTTTTTATTTTCCACCCCTCGAGTACAAAATGCTCCCAGCAGTTTCTGCTCCTCCAAAATACCTACAGACAACTTTTCGCTGATCAACACCCTGGTTCCCTGAACAAAAGTACCGACCCGGGCAAACCGTTGGTGATCATGAATAAAATGTTCTTCCAGCAAAATATCACCGTCAATGAGAATAATATAGTCACCACTTGCCCGGGCAATTGCCTTATTCCGACTCTTTGCCAGACGAAAACCTTTATCTTCCTGCCAGGAATGGATAATCGGCACAGATGCATTGCCGGCTATTTTGTGTATGAGTTGGGCCGTATCACCTGCTGAACCGTCATCGGCGACAATGATTTCTATGGGTTTTTTCGACTGTGCAAGGGCACTTTTCAGAGAAAGCCCGAGGGCTTCTTTCCAGTTATAAGTAGTGATGACAAGGCTTATTTTCATAATGCGTCAGTTGAATTTGCGGTCTCAGATAATAGTGACACTGCAGCGGATAAAACCATTTCAACGGTAATTTCCTGCATACAGCTGAGATGGTCACAGGTTCGTTTTCTGCACTCCAGACAGTCAAGGTTTTCCTGCCGTACAATCCGGTGCGCTACTCTGTACGGTCCCACGCGAGTCGGGTGGGTTGGCCCAAACAGCGCCACAACGGGTATCAAGGCCAGAGCAGCCATGTGCATGGGACCAGAGTCAAGCCCCACGTACAGACACGATTTCTGCAGCAATGCCACGGACTCCGGCAGACTGAAGCGTCCGGCCGCGACAATTGGTCTTGAATGCATCAACGCGCTAATCGAGGCGATATATTTCCTATCCTGGCTGCTGCCGCCAAAGACCATCACCCTGCCCTGCCGGGAGAATTGGTCTGCCAGCGCGGCCCATTGCTCGGCAGGCCAAAATTTTGTCTGCCAGCGGGCAGCAGGATTTGCATAGACAACCTGCCGGTCAGCCACATCCTGTTCCTGGAGAAAATTTTCCACGGCCTTCTCATCCGCCTGATTGCAGCAGATGTAAAAATCTTCATCAGAGATCACACAGTTCAGATACTCAGCAAAGAGCAAGTTCTTGTCCAGAGCATGTTCCACATCTTCCGGCACAGTGACCAACTGGTGTTGAAAAAAGGTATTCAGCTCTCTGGCATCTCGAAACCCCAGGCGTAAACCGCCCGGATTCATACGCCCCAGCAGACCACTGCGAAACGAGGCATGCAGATCAAGAACATGATCATAGGGTTCGGCAGCCAGTATCTTCCGAAGTTGTTTCAGGGTTGCCAGAGTCTGCTGCAGGGCATGAAAATAGGCAAACCGCCCGGCATGAGGATCACTTGTCGAAGAGATATGGATAGGATACACCCGATCCACTGCCGGGTCTCGTTCAAGCAGCCCGGCAAACCCATCCTGGACAATCCATCCAAGGCTACATTCGGGAAAGCAACGTTTCAACCCATGCACCAGGGGCAGGGTGTGAACAATATCACCAAGGGAACTGGGCTTGACAACCAGTACCCTGCCGGGGAAATTAGCTACCTGTTTTTCCGGACTGCCCATTTCAAGTACACAGGAATACATTACGACCGCAAACGGTCTGCGAGAGGGATAGTAGAAACAAGCTCTTTAATATCTTGGATGTGCTGCCCAATGGTCAGCCTGTGAGAGGACGCAAAATCCGGTACAACTGAAAACTGTTTTTTATCCAGCCCTGAAATCGTCTCCAGGAGAGTTTCCGGAGAGTTATCTTGCATAACTATCCCGTCGCCTGCGGAAAGTAGTTCCGCAGCGCCGACCCCGCCGGTGGTAATCACCGGTGTTCCGCACTGTAGTGATTCGGGCAGCACAAGGCCGAAAGGTTCATAATGGGAAGGGAGAATAGTAAAATCAACAGCAGAATACAAGGGGGCCAGATTGTTTACGTACCCCACATAACGAATATTGCCAGGCTGTTTACCCGACAGTTCGTTACCGGCGACCAACAGTTCGAAGATGGCTGGGTCCAACTGGGCAAAAGCCTCGGCAAGCGGCTTAAGCCCCTTACGATTATGGCCGCATGACGGAAAAAGAAGCGTTATTTTATCCCTGTTAATTTCATACTGCTCCACTGCCGCAGCAATCTCCTCGCCGTGCAGGAGATGAAAGATGTCCGTATCTATGGGCGGATACAGGGTAACGAGCTTTGCAGGATCAAATTTGTAGTGATGCCGGAGTTCCCGGGCAATGATCTTAGAATGGGCCATGATCCGGGGAGTGGTTTCAACCATCTTTTTTTCAAAGCCGATTTCAAACCGGTCGTGGATTTCCCTGAACAGCGATGTCCGCTTCATGCGGCGGATGGCTTCCGGATGGACGCCTCCACAGACGGAGATATCCTGGCAGTTTGTCCGAGTCAGGCTGAGCGAGAAGTCATATCTCGTCGCATTAAACTCCCGGTTGCATTGACGAAGAAACAGGTATTTCTTCCATTTTCCCGGTACAGGAGGAAGTTTGACCTTATGAACAGTACAGGGGGTGTTCGCTGCCAGTTCCCTGTCCATTGCATAGGTATAGATGCTGACCCGGTCACCCGCGGCAAGAAAACCTTTGACCAGGGAAAACATGTACGCTTCCATACCGCCGCCGCGGCTAAACTGGTTATGGATAATCGCAACTTTCAATCGTTTGTCTTCCCCTGATA
>CAZQKF010000208.1:0-4759 GCA_964593645.1 uncultured Desulfobulbus sp. | reverse complement strand
TCATCATCAAGACCGGTTCCGCGTCCGGTCAGCTCATCCACACTCTTACCGGTCAAGGTAGCCACAATGGCCGTGCTCGGGGTGGTATTGCCGATGCCCATATCACCGGTGCCAAAAACATCAACGTCCGGAGCCAGCTGATTGGCCACCTCGATTCCTGCTTCAACGGCCATTACGGCGTGGGTTCTGGTCATGGCGGCACCATGGGCAATGTTCTGGGTACCCGGGCCGATTTTTTTGGCAATTATTTTATCCTCTCCAGCCAGATCAGAGAGATCAGTAGCACAGCCCATGTCCACCACCACAACCTCAGCTCCTGCCTGACGGGCCAGGGCATTGATACCGGCGCCTCCAGCCACGAAGTTATAAACCATCTGAGCGGTGACCTCGGAGGGATATTTGGAGACGCCTTCCACGGTAACGCCATGATCGCCCACCATAACCACGACCTTTTTGCGTTTGACAGGCGGTTTGAGGGAACGGGTCATGCCGGCCAGGTCAACGGCCAGATCCATGAGATCACCCAGGGCCCAGTGCGGCATGGTCAGCTGTTCAAGATGAGCGGTTGCCTTGTCGCGAAACTCTTGATCCTGGGGAAAAATCTTGCGAAAGGTGGATTCGAAAAAGTCAACGTTGTCTGATTGAGATGTTGGCATGATAATTTTATGAATAAGGTTTTATTTGGGAGTGCGAGGTTCTTTGTAAACCACGAACCACACGAAATACACGAAAAATTTTTACTATTTTATCTGCCGGGCAATACCACAGGTGACCAGAAAAACCTGATCGGCCTGTCCGGCAATGACCTGGTTGCAACGACCGACCAGATCACGGTAATACCTGGCCATGGCGTTGTCGGGTACAATGCCTGAGCCTGTTTCATTGGTAACCAGAATGACTGTTCCGGTGCAGGAAGAGGCGGTGTCTGCTAACTGCTGTGCTGCCTCTGCTGCCTGATCTTCCGTTAGCTCACTGTTCTCCTGCCCGGCAGCATACATCAGGTTGTTGACCCACAGGGTCAGGCAGTCGACAAGAACGGTATAACCTTGCCGAAACGAACGCAGCTGTTCGGTAAGTTGAACCGGCTCTTCAACTGTCTGCCAGCCCCTGCCCTGCCTGTCCTGCCGGTGGCGACGGATTCGTTCATCCATTTCCGGGTCTGTGTGCGGACAGGTGGCAATGAATATTTTTTGGCCGCCAATCTGCTCTGCCATCTGCTGGGCAAAGGCGGATTTACCGGATCGGCTACCGCCGGTTATCAAAATAAGGGGCACGGGATATCGGTTCAGGGTTGAGGGTTCAAGGTTCAGAGTTGTACGATGGTGTCAGAGGTTTAATCCCTTAAGGACTCCACCCTGGTCGTACAGGTCAAGTTGGGTTAATGAGGCCGGCTGCACGTCAAAGAGCAGATAGCTGCCCGGTGAGATGCCCAGGGCCAGACTGATCATGGTTCGAATTACTCCTCCATGGGTCATGACTGCAATGTGTTCATGTTCAGAGTCGGCAAACAACTCCAGCATTTCCCGGACACGGTGGATAAAATCATGCACGGATTCGCCTTCTGGAAAAGAAAAACTTTCATACTCCTGCCAGTCGGCAATCAGAGTCGGGTCAGTCGCAGTAATTTCTGTAAATATCTTTTGCTCCCAGCGACCGAAATCTATCTCTTGCAACCGGGCATCATAGACAACATCTTTGACTACACAGCCGCGCTGCTTCAGCTGATCAACTGTCTGCCGTGTTCGCAGCATGGGGCTTGCATACCAACAGTCAATATTTGTCAGATGACCCACAACCCCGGCCAACCGTTCAAGTCCCTGCCCGGAAAGACCGACATCCGTACTGCCGATAAAACTGCTCACCGGTGCAGCTGTGGGACCATGTCGTAAGAGATAAAGATGCGTTGTCATGGAATAGGTAGCAAAGGGTAAAGTAACAGAATACCACAAAGACTTCTACATTTGCAAATAGAGTTTAAACATCAAGCATGCTCTGCGCACTCCACGTCTCTGATCAGACCCTGCATCGGCAACACGGATGTAAACAGGTACAGCAGAAAAAAGCTGATGACAAAGGCCGCCACGACCCGTACCCCGACGATCACCCAGTAGTTTGCACCGAAGATGACAAAGAGCAGGGTATCTTCAATTATGGAGTGACAGATCATCAAAAAGGTAGCAATAAAAAAAACATCCCGTTTACTTAAATGGCCCGCATCCACTTCCCGAATCAGGATGCCGGCGCCGTAGGTAATACCTAAGAGCTGACCAACGATAATAGAAAAGGAGGCGTTGACCCGATCGCCCCAGGTCTTCATGATTCGGGTAGATTTCAGCCAGTCCATGAAAAAAATAATGAGCGTAATCAAACCGATAATTTTGCCGGAAAGGATACAGGCGTTAACCAGAGAACCCATGAGCATGCTGGTAAAACTGTCATAATGGATCAGTGCTCCACTCCCCTGCTTCACACCTGCTGCAAAAAATGATTCCGGCATGAACATGACCGGCACCACAACTACAAAAGCCATGATACCCCGCAGAACAATAGAATAGGTATATGACACGCCAAGCCGTTTCACGACAGCACACTCAATAACCATGGAATGGCAAACTCCAAGAAACACGGCAAGGATCGTCCACTGGTATGGGGACAGTCCCAGTGGCGCGGCAAAGGCAATGCCTGCATACATGTTGAGCAACACCCCACCGGCAATGGCCATGGCCGCCTCAGACGGCAACCCCAGGTAACTGGTGATCGGTGCAAAGATAAAAGTGACGTGCCGCAGCAGGTCAAAGTAGAGCAGGATGTCGGCCAGGATATAGAGCGGCACAATCAGCTTGATAATGAGCCAGGCACTGCGCAAGGCCGACTCCAGGCTTTCGCGGAGAGCCGTTTTCTGAACAGGTTCCATCATACTACCATGGTACAAGATATTTTTTTTAAGTCTACTCATACTGATACAGGCGGAAGTATTCCATTGAAGTAGTTCTGTCTACAGGCGATCTGTCCAAAAAGAAAGTTCTTTTTCCCTTACCTACATAAAAGAAATGATAATTTATATTGACAAAGCTACCTGATCAATATATTCTTGGGTAAGAATCAAACTTACTTAAAATAAATTCATATTAAAATAAATGCAGACGCAGCTTAGCCAACAACAGCTTGACCACCTCAAAAAAATCTGTGATGAGGCAGGCATCAAACTCACCCACCAGCGGTTGGAGATATTCAGGGAAATGATGACGGCAACTGATCATCCCTCGGCTGAACTTATCCATAAACGTCTGCTGAAAAAAATGCCTACCGTTGCTATTGATACGGTCTACCGGACCCTGGCGACCTTTGATGAACTCGGTATTGTCAAGAAATTGCATGTCATGGGCGAACGGGCCCTGTTTGACGGCAACTTGACCAGCCATCATCACTTTGTCTGTACTCGATGCAAGCGGGTTGAGGATGTCTACTGGCCCGAATTTGATGCGTCCATGATTCCGGAAAAGGCCGGGCAGATCGGGAAAATCCAGTCACGCCACCTGGAACTGCGCGGTATCTGTAACCTGTGTTTACAGGAAACCGAGCAGGAATAAGCTGCGTAATATCATTAACCTCTATTTTTTTGACCTATGGGTAAGAATATTTCTTATTTAAGTGACAGAAGAAACACAGATTGTCGGAAGGACCGTAAGTACTGCGAACTTTCCTTTAAACAACCATTGAAACCAACTAAGGAGAAGAACCATGAGTAAGACCATTGAAAATCTGAAGGCGGCATTTGCCGGTGAATCCCAGGCCAGAAACAAGTACACCTACTTTGCAAAAGTTGCCCGCAAGGAAGGCTATCACTACATTGCCAAGGTCTTTGAAGAGAGTGCCGCCAATGAAGAACGCCATGCCAAGGACGAGTTCCAGCTCTTAAACGGTATCGGCGATACTGCTGCCAACCTTGATGAAGCCATTAACGGCGAAAACTACGAGACCACCGAAATGTACCCCACCTTTGCCAAAGAGGCCGAGGAAGAGGGTAATATGGAAGCGGCTATCCTGTTTAAGCAGATCGCCAAGATTGAGGCCCATCACCGCGACCGTTACCAGCGCTGCCTGGACATGATCAAAAACGATACCGTGTTTAAGCGTGACGAGCCCATCAAGTGGAAATGTTCCAAGTGTGGTTTTACCTATGAAGGAACCGAGCCGCCGCCCAAGTGTCCGGCCTGCAAGCATCCTAAAGAGTATTACGAACCGGCCAACATGGACATCTGATCCGCAGTATTCCCAACCCGATAATGCCGCTGAGTTTGGCGGCATTACCCAATATTTTTATTTTTTTAGCAAAAGGATAGACACCATGGCAGTCTATGTCTGCTCGGTCTGTGACACCGAATACGATGAAAATAAGGAAGCTGTACGCTGGAACGACCTGCCGTCGGACTGGGTTTGCCCGGTCTGTGATTCGGGCAAAGCGTTCTGGCGCCGTATTGGCGCAGAGCCGGATATTTCTGTAGATGTTCAGGAAACCAAACGAGACAAGACAATCATTTTTGAACCGTCAAAAACCGAGGATTCCCATGAATCCTACCTGACTGACATCCATGCCATGGCAGCAACGGGCCAGTCTATTATCGAGCCCATGCAGACCAGGAAAAAAACCATTTCCTGGGATGATATTCTCATCCAGGGCGCACAACTCGCCCGGATACCTCTAAACCACGAGGATCCGGTTGATACAACCACGGTTATCGGGCCGGGTGCCAGGCAG
>CAZQKF010000207.1:3962-4764 GCA_964593645.1 uncultured Desulfobulbus sp. | reverse complement strand
CATGGCAGCAACAACCGACTTTGAATTGGCCTCGCCGCCGTTGTAGAGAATGCCAAGACGCTTGATATCAGGCTTAAAGGTGAAGACCATCTTCAGATGTTCCTCAAGGGGCAGAAGATCAGAAACTCCGGTAATATAACCGCCTGGATGTTTAAGATCTTTTACCAGGCCGGCAGCAACCGGATCAGTCACGGCCGTAAACAGAAACGGCCGTTTCATATCCCCGGGTGCCTTGGTCACGGCCTGGGCACAGGCCTGGGCGGACGGGGTGGCAATGGCCACCAGCAGATCAGCCTTTTCACCAATCATCTGGCGGGCAATCTGGGTTGCGGTACCCATATTTGCCTGGGCATTATGGACAGTAAAGTTCACCTGGATATTCTGCTCGGTGAAATAGTCCTGCAGCCCCTTCAGTACAGCATCCAGGGCCGGGTGTTCAACAAACTGGTTCACGGAAATGGTATAGGTCTGTGCTGCAATACCCCAGTGCGCCCAGGCCAGGGATAACATCACAACCAACACAATGATTTTTCTTATGCTTTTCCTGTTTTTCATGACTTCCTCAACCAGTTTTTTCCTTTTATTTTTTTGCTTTCACTTACCGTGCGCCTGACCTTACCCGGCCGATTAATTAAAAACAAGCCGATCAGCACCAGGGTTCCTCCAACATAGAGCGAACTGTCCGGTTGTTCGCCAAGCAGGAAAATGCCAAACAGGACACCGCTGACCGGGACCAGATTGACAAACAATGCAGCCCTGGCCGCGCCAAAGGCCTGCACTCCCTCGTAAAACCAACTGAACC
>CAZQKF010000207.1:0-3952 GCA_964593645.1 uncultured Desulfobulbus sp. | reverse complement strand
GATGGCGGTTCCAAACAGGGCCAGGTAGAGAATACAGAGGCCTCCAGTCAAACTCAAGCCCCTGATTTCCTGCAGTCCGCCCTGGGCAACAGCGGTAATCAACAGAAAAACCGCGCCAATGGTGCAGGAATAGGTCACCGCAACAAGAGGTGAAACCTGGGCCAGCAGTACTTTGCCGAGCAGTGAATAGATGGCCCAGCTCAGCACACAGCCGGTCATGAACAGCTCACCGGTGCCTATACTGCCCTGGAAAACCGTCCATGGTTGACCATGGGAGATAACAATCAAGGCACCGCTGATGGCTGACACAATCCCCAGGGTTTTGATTTTGTTAAAACGCTCGCCAAGAAAAACAACGGCCAGAAGCGTGACCACGGCAGGAATAGAGCCGTTAATCATGGCACCGCGTCCCGCCTCCACAGTCTGCAGGCCTTTAAAGAAAAATAGATTATAGGCAAAAATGCCGGAAAGCCCCAGCAGGATCATTGCCGCCCACTGACGGAGCTGTAGTCTGGGTAACCCGCCCTGGCGAAGAACAACAAAAAAGAGCAGGAAACAGGAGGCTAACACAAAACGGGCCGCCGCTGCAGAAGGGGGAGAGAGTTCAGCTGCCAGCAGGCGACCTGCCACAAAGGTGCCGCCCCAGAACATCATGGTCAGCACCAGACGCAGATAGAGAGTTTTTTTGTTGGGAGAGGCTGAATGTGGTTTCATGGCAGGTCAGGCAGCCGGAAATATTTTTTACCGCAAAGCCGCAGAGAAGAACTGAATCCGTTTATTTTTGTAGGAGCCCCGCCCCGGGGCGAAAAGGAGTTGGCAGGCTCAGCGAAGTACCAATCGCCCGGAGGGCCGGGTCTCCTACAGGTGTTTGCGCTGTTGGCGTAACAGTTGGCAAATTGATACCTGATTACAACCATTATATAACAAAAAAATTTTACTGCAGAAGCTCTCCTGTTGGATCTTCCTCAAGCCCTATGACGACAATTCCTGCACGGTCGGCAGCGGCGACCATGGCCTCACGATCAAAGATGAGTGACTGGCCGGCCTCCACGGCCAGGACTGAGCCTTTGACAGCGGCAAGGGTTTCAATGGTCTTGGTACCGGTTGCAGGCAGGTCAAAGCGGAAATCCTGATCCGGTTTCTTGAGTTTCACCACCACGGCTCCGGAGCCGGAAAGCTCACCGCCCCGCTTGATGGCCGCGTCCGTGCCCTCGATAGCTTCCACTGCCAGTACACTGCGTTCACGCACTACTACGCACTGGCCGATATCAAGACGGCCGACTTCACGGGCCATCTTCCAGCCGAACCGGATATCCTCCAGCTGTTCTGCAGTGGGCTTTTTTTTGCCCAGGATCCCCTTGGGGAAAAAGAGATGTTCCAGAAAGCAGGTTGAAGCCAATACCTTGATGCCCTCATCCTCAAGCACCCCGGCAACCGCCCGCAGGATGGCATCATCGAGCCGGGTATCAATCTTATTCCACAGGGTCAGCCCTTTCAGATCCGGCAGGATATCCTTGAAAATTCTGGTCTTGGTGATGGTTCCGCAGAACACGGTTTCCTGAACGCCATTCTTCTTAAAAAACTTGATGATCTTGCCCAACTGGCCAAGTTTTACCCAGCAGGTCAGATCAACAGAGTTTTCCAGTGCTGCGTCGGTTTCGTTAGTGTGGCAGATGGCGGCTACACTGCGGTCCTGCGCCCTTGCAGCTTCGGCAAAGAGCAGCGGAAACTGGCCGCCGCCGGCAATAAGGCCTATGGGATTCTTCATAAGGGCAGGAAAGACGACATCAATCGTCTTCGGTGCGCTTGACAACGCCCCGCTTGCTGGTCTTGAAAAAAGTTATCAAGGTCTGCACTTCAGGGGAATCGGGAAAGGCGGCCTCGGTCTCTGCAAGTGCATCTTTAAGCAGGGTCTGGGGTGAGGCACGAAAAATCATCTTAAATGCCTGCTCCAGCAAATTGATGGCATCCCGGCTCATACCGTTGCGACGCAAACCGATCTTGTTGATACCGGAAATACGCATCCGATTTCGAGTACCGCTCAAAATAACATAGGGTGAGACGTCCATGGAAATACCGGACATCCCGCCGATATAGGTATACGCACCAATTCGGCAGAACTGATGCACTGCCACCAGGCCGCCGAGATTGACATGATCACCGATCTCTACATGCCCTGCCAAGGTCGCAACATTGGCCATGATCACATGGTCGCCGATACGACAGTCATGGGCGATATGCGAATAAGCCATGATCATATTGCTGCTGCCGATAACTGTTTTGCCATTACCGGCTTCCGTACCTCGGTGGATGGAGACATATTCACGGATATGGTTATCGTCGCCGATAACAAGACCTGTGGGTTCCCCTTTGTAATGCATATCCTGGGGCGGAGTACCGATGGAGGTAAACGAGCCGATATGGTTGCGTTTGCCGATAGTGGTGTGGCCGGAAATAACAGAATGGGCATCCACTGTTGTTTCCGCACCAATGGTCACGTGTTCCTCCACTACGGCATAGGGGCCGATAATGGCGGTTGCATCAACTTCTGCCTGTGGTGCAACCACGGCAGTGGCGTGTATGGTCATGAAAGCAATCCTTTACAGGACAAAAATCCGAATAAATTAGTATAGAAAAAAATAATCAGGAAAAGGTGGCCAGCAGGTCGGCTTCGGTGACCAGCACATCATCTACATAGGCCTTGCCCGACATCTTGGTCAGCTTACTCTTTTGCTTGGTCAATTCCAGCTTAAAGATCAGCTGGTCACCAGGCCGGACAACCTTGCGAAACCGAACCTTGTCCAGCCCTGCAAAGTAAACCAGCTTACCCTCAATGGACGGGGTGGACAGATACGCCAGCACAGCCCCAACCTGGGCCATGCCTTCAAGTATCAGCACTCCGGGCATAACCGGCTCGTCTGGGAAATGGCCCTGAAAAAAGGGTTCGCCCATGGAAACATTTTTCAAGCCGGTAATAGTTTTTCCCCGTTCAAAATCCAGGATACGGTCTACCATCACAAAGGGATAGCGATGGGGCAGTAAATCAAGGATTGCCTTGATATCCATGGGCAGTTGTATCTGCGTTGTTTCACTCATCATCTTTCTCCAACAAATTATTTTGCACAGCCAGTTCGGTCAGCTGATTTATTTCTTTCCGTAGACGCCGCAGCTCTTTCACCATATCCGGCAGTCGACTGTAGGCTGCAGCAGCACGTCCCCATTTGCGTACGTCAATGGCTGGAATGCCGCCGACAACAGCACCTTTTTTCTGATTGTTGTGTACCCCGCCCATGGCAGCGACCATAACACCGTCATCAAGGTGAAGATGGCCGGCCACACCGGCCCGGGCACCCAGCACCACGTTACGGCCAAGGGTCGTGCTACCGGCAAGTCCCACCTGGCCCACCAAAATGGAATTTTCTCCGATAACACAGTTATGACCCACCATGACCAGGTTGTCTATCCGGGCGCCCGCCTTTACATGGGTTGTGCCGAAGGCGGCCCGGTCTACACATGTGTTGGCGCCGATCTGAACATTATCATCAATCTGTACCGTACCAACCTGCGGTTTACTGACATGGCTGCCGTTCTGCGGATCACTGGCAAAACCAAAGCCGTCACTGCCGATAACCGCACCGTGGTGGAGCACTACATTGCATCCAAGAGTACAACCATAGGCAACCACAACATTGGCATGCAGGGTACAGTCATCGCCGATCACCACATCATCGCCAAGCACAACTCCGGGAGCAAGCGTTACCCGCTCCCCAATCTCCACCCGCTCGCCGACACAAACCAGGGGTGAAATATTTACCTGTTCACTGATCCGGCAGTCTGTACCGATAACAGCACTGGGATGAATACCGGTTGCTGTAAAGGGTTGGTCAAGCAGAAAATTATGGATCTGGGCTGCAGCAAGGTCGGGATTTTCCACCCTGATCACCGGCAGCTT
>CAZQKF010000206.1:0-4766 GCA_964593645.1 uncultured Desulfobulbus sp. | reverse complement strand
AAACATCAGGACAGAGTAGCAGCATTGGGGGTACCGGTAAAACTACTGCTGAGATGAAAACTTTAGCAACCTTTACAGATGAAAGTACAGTAGGATTGGATGTTGCCTGGGATTTTGTTAATAATCCAAATGATGATTCTGCAAATAATGACTATTGGACGATTAATGCGACTAAAAATGAAGGTTATCCATATTTTGCAAGCGAATACACCGTAACTGCAAATAGTACAGGTAACGGAAGTGGTACAGTGTCCTCTGATGTGGGCGGAATCAATTATAACTATCCGGCAACGAATACTGAGGATAGCAGTGCTGTAAAAGAAACTAGTCCGATTACCTTAACCGCCACCGCCGAAATCGATTCCACTGTTGCCTGGACTGGTTGCGACACAACAGGTGGTACTACAACAGCTGCCACATGTACGCTCTCAAGTCTTGACGGCGATAAAACAGTTACCGCAACGTTCACTCTCAATACGTATACAGTTACTGCCAATGCTGGTGGGAACGGCAGTGGTACTGTAGTCTCAAATGTCGGGGGCATCAGTTACACATATCCGGGCACAGCAACCGGGGTAACTTCAGCCCTTAACTACGGCAGTGCAATTACTCTAACCGCCACTGCCGGAACCGGTTCCACTGTTGCCTGGTCTGGTTGCGACGCAACAGGTGGTACCACAACAGCGGCTACATGTACGCTCTCAAGTCTTGACGGCAATACAATAGTAAATGCCGGCTTCACGTTAAACAGCTATACCGTGAATACTCAATTTGACCCTGATAGAGGTACCATTTCACCAGATTCACAACTTGTTAACTATGATGATACAACCTCTTTTGAGATAACGCCGAAATCTGGTTATAAGATTTTTTCTGCCACGGGTTGCGGCGGTAGCCAGACTGGCGATGATCCTTATATCTATACGACGGGGATAATTACCGCTACCTGTACGATAGCGGTCACCTTTACTGAAGAAGAGGAAGGTTGTAATTTTTTTATACTCCCATTGAAGAATGGGGCTACTGTGTCGATTTGTTTATGAGGTAACTCTTAGATCCACAGCTATTTCCGAATGGCTCGATTTAACCGTCTAAAATATAAAATTTGGCATCAAGATGTTGCTGGGCCAAAAATGCACCCCTAACGCCGGTCACCGGTTATCCCTGCAGCATTGTACCGTCCGGACCGGTGACAATGCTTTTCCCACCTGACACCGGTGAGATGGTAATCCGAGTGGAGATGCGTTCTTTCAGGGCAGAAACGTGGGAGATTATACCGATCAGTTTACCGTCCTGCTGCAGGCTGGACAGGGTTTCAAGAGCTGTTTCCAGAGCCTCGTCATCCAGGGTGCCGAAACCTTCGTCTAAGAACAGTGAATCCACCCGCACCTTGCGGCCGGCCATCTTGGACAGGCCCAGGGCCAGGGCCAGACTGACAATAAAGCTTTCGCCGCCGGACAGGTTTTTGGTAGACCTAATCTCACCGGCCTGGTAGTTGTCAATGACGTTCAGTTCCAGGGGCTGGTTTTCGTCACGGATCAACAGGTAGCGGTCTGTCATGCGAGCAAGCTGCAAGTTTGCATGGGAGACCATCAGCTCAAAGGTGATACCCTGGGCAAAGTTGCGATATTTTTTGCCGTCGGCTGAACCGATCAGCCCGTGCAGCCTATCCCAGCGGCTACACTCGTTTTCAGCGACCTCAATCAGGGCCTGTTTATGCTTGATCTTCTTCTATGCAGCAGTATTGTCTGCCAGCCGCTGCTTGACCGCGCCGATCTCCTCGCCGATCTTTTTTAATTTTTCCTTAAGTTCAGCAACTGCTGCCTGGAGGTCTTCCAGAGACTCTGCTGTCACCTTCTTTTGCTGTTCCTGGGCCAGCCGGTTGGTGCGATCCTCAGTACGGGCTGCAAGGGAGGCCTGCAGGTCATCAAGTTCTTTAGCCTGCTGCTGCAAGCTGTCCCGTTCTTCAGGCTGCAGACGGCTGCCGACAAATGACTGCTCATCCGCAAACCCGGTTTTCAGACAATGATCGGCAAATTCCTCTGTGAGTACTGCCAACTCTTTTTCTCGCTCAGTAAGGTTGGTCTGCAGGGTTTTGATCCGGGTGATTACGGTCGTCACCTGTTCCAGGATCGACTCCCGGTTTTTACGTGCAGCCTTCTCTGCCTTCTCCGCCTCTACCACCTGCTGTTCAACTCGCTTTTCTTCTTCATCCGGGTGTTTTGCCCCATAGAGCTCCTGCCGATTTTGGGAAAGCTGCTGCAGTTCTTTGTTGAGACCTGCCAGGAGATCCTGTTTTTTCTTGAATGATGCGGCCAGGGTCTCAAGAACAACATCCTGGCGCTGTATCATATTCTGAATCTTCTGTAACTGTTCTTTGATTTTTTCCTGGCTTTCCCGGTACTGCTGCCACTGATTATATCGTACCTTCAGCCCCTGCAGTACCGAATCAATAGTCTGTTCAGTCAGTTGACTGACACCAAACGGCTGCAGCGCGGCAAGAGCAGCCTGCTGTTTGTCAGCAAACCGTTGTGCTGCAGTCGTCACCTCATCCCTCAATCGCTGCAGATCCTTTTCAGCCTGCTGCTGTTCATGTACCGCCCTGGAAAGCAGTTTGTCGGCCTCAGCCAGTTTTTGGGCCTGTTTCTTTTCCCGACCTTCCAGGGTTTGTATCCCCTGTTTCATTTTTTCAGCAGCCTGAATCAAAACCTTGAGCTGATTAATCTGCTGTTTTGTTGCATCAATTTCCGGGATATTCCCTTTGGCATAGGGATGTTCAGTGGCACCGCACAGGGGACAAGGGCTGCCATCAGCCAGCTTTTTCCGGTCTTTCTCAAGAGTGGAAATCCGCTGCAGATACACCATTTCCCGCTGCAAACCATCCTGCCTGTCCCGATATTCCCGCAGCAGACGGCCGTCCAGATGATCTTTCAGTTGCTGCTCTGCATCCGTGATCTCCTGTACCAAGGCTGCGTACATTTTTTGCTGCTCAGCAAAGGCGTCATGGCAATCCGTATACTGTTTGTTTACTTTTTTAACCTGCTTCTGCTGATCAACAACAGCCTGCCTGTGGAGAGCAATATCCCGGGCCATGGTCTGCAGGGCTGTAAGCTGCTCAGTGATCCCGGCAAGTTGGGTGATCAGCAGTTCATCACAGGAATGTTCTGCCAGATATTTTGTGCTTTTCTCCAGCTCTTTTTCCAGCTCTTTCCCCGCATTCAGGGCCTTCTGCCGTTTCTGCTCCTCCAGGGAAAGCTGTTTTTCCTCTGTACTGCACTCTGTCTGCAAAACAGTGATTGTCTTTGTTTTTTCACTGATCTGCAGATCCAGATGCCGAACTTTTTTGATCAACACATGCTCGTTTTTCTGCTCATTCCGGGCCTTGAGTACGACGGCGGCAGCGTCTCTACAGGCTGTTTCCTGCTGTTCCAGTAGTTGGGTAAGGCGGGGTAGCTGCTGTTCATCCTTTGCCAGATTTGTCTGGTCTTCTTTCTGCTGACGCCGTTTGGAAGTCAAGGTTGCAAAACCTGGTTCAAGCTCAGCAGCCTTGAGCCCCAGGTTCAGTTTTTTGCGCTTGGGCAGGAATAACTCTGCACGTTCGGCTGCCGCGATGCTTTCCTTTGCCCCTGCTGCCAGCTCAGCCTGCAGGGTTGCTACTCCTGTCAGCCATTGGATCGCCTCCACGACCTGCCCGTGCTGTTTGGACAAGTCATGCTCTGCCTGCTCCTGTTCTCCCATATTTTTCCGCAGTTCTGCCTGCTGCTCATCGCTTAGCAGTTCAATGCCTGCGGTCTCAGCCTTGAGTACGTCGAGTTTCTGCTTTTCCTGTCGCTGTCGTTCATGAACACGCTGCGAAATGACACTGTATATCTCCGTGCCGGTGATCTGCTCCAGCACCGGGGCACGCTCATCGGGTTTTGCCTGGAGAAAGGCGGCAAATCCTCCCTGGGCCAGTAGAATCGACCGGGTGAATCGATCAAAATCCATACCCGTATGCCTGATAACCGCCAGGGCAACCTCTTTAAGCTTGCTCGCAATCACCTGGTCAGTGGCAGCGTCAACGATCTCATGCTGCGGCGCAGCCAACCTGCCATCTGCCTTCTTCCTGGCCCGGTGCTGGCTCCAGCAACAGCGAAAACAGCCGCTCGAGGAGGCAAAGGTGACCTCGGCAAGACACTCCCCGGTTTGGCGGGACATGATTTCATTGGTGCCGGCGTTGATCTTGCTCAGCCTGGGGGTTTTTCCGTATAGGGCCAGGCAGATCGCATCAAGAATGGTTGATTTGCCTGCCCCGGTGGGCCCGGTTATGGCGAAGATACCATTGGTGGTAAACTCCGGCGTGGTAAAATCAAGCAGCCATTCACCGTACAGAGAGTTGAGATTTTTAAAGCGGAGTGTGAGGATTTTCATGGTCGTTTACTCCGCGTTGGTGTCGTGTTCTGTAAGAGCACGCAGGATTTCATTATACGACCGGGTCAGTTCTTCCCGTTGCCCATCAGGCACTTCAAAGGTATCCAGACAGCGGGCAAAGACATCCTGTTCATCGAGGTCATCCAGAGTTTCGTCCTGGTTGATGATGTTGATCACCCGGTCAATCATCCGCTTGTTTTTAATGCGCCGAACCTCCATGGAGCTCTCCTGCATGGCCTCTTCGATCTGCTCCCGCAGGTTGGCGACAATCTCGGCCCCGGTGTACTCAATTTCCAGCCAGCAGCTGCTCTGCACACATTTCAGGGCATCGATTTCGTCCAGGATCTCCTGCAGGG
>CAZQKF010000205.1:0-4815 GCA_964593645.1 uncultured Desulfobulbus sp. | reverse complement strand
GGATTTGCAGAAAAAGCGACGTGATACTTCATTGGTTGTTGAACAAACCGATGAAAAAAATTCCCCTGCAGTTGATGACAATATTTCTGAAGAGCAGGCCATGTGCAGAGTAGGGGTTTCGGGTGTGGATATTGATCCCTTCGGCAATGTACAGGCCTGCATGCACCTGCAGGAAAGTGCCGGAAGTTTACATGAGCAGTCAATTCAAGAGATCTGGGAAAATTCTCCTCTGTTTCAGCGGGCCCGTGCGCGGGCAATAGAGGCGGCCGGACAGTTTGTTGATAAACCTCCCAGCCAGTTCGGGGCACCGCTCTTCTGTATTGGAGTCGAGGAAAATACTCTGAAACAGGGGGGCAACTAATGCAGCGGGCCACGAAAATGATGAAGGACTTCCTTTCCCCTGTCCAGCTTCATAAAACCATTCGACAACTTTCCGGCAGCGAATCCATCACCGTCACTGTCCAGGGGGAATGCATGGAACCCTTACTGTACAACAACGCCCGGGTGCAGGTGATCCCGGCCAGATGGTATTGGCCGGGCGATATAGTTGTTGCGCTGTCACCCGGCAGTCAATACCAGGTACACCGGGTTATCGGGGCATATTGGCGATTAGGGATCTGCAAGATTCTTACCCAGGCCGATAATGCGGCATGGCCTGACAACGCTGTGCTCCCCGATGCCCTGCTCGGCAAAGTATCAGGTGGCTCCTGCCACGCACACGCAGTTAATGTTCCAATATCCCATCGTTTGAGAGCATTAAAGTGTTTTTTACGTTTTGTTGTTGTCCGCCTGAAGCGTGTGATTCCGTGCAGGAACGATGGCTCGGCCGGGCACGATGTAACGAGGTGACGGTCGTTGTTAATACCCGGAAGAGTTTTATAGGCAATACAACTTAAGGCCGAAATATAATATTGTTAGATAATCACTCAATCGTAGTCAGTATCTGGTGGTTCTAACTAATACGTATTCCGACTGTTTGGCCACTAAATTTCCGTAGGATCCGTGTAGCTTTTGCCGTTATTCAAGACATAAAAGTTCTTCTTCCAGAAAAGTATTCCATGACAGGATAGTAATGCGTTGAGAAAATTGTCGCCTGGGTTGCTTGATGCCTACAACATAACAGGGGGTACCAGGATGGGATTCAAGAAAACTCTTCATTCCGCGCAGCTCCGTGCCCGTGATGGTGCTTGAGGATTTTATTTCAACTGCGCAGAGAATCCTGCGTCCTTGACAGATGAGCAGGTCAACCTCGGCGCCATGATTTGTTCTCCAGTAATAGAGCTGGTATCTGAGCCTGTCGTACTCAATCAATGCCCGTAACTGACCAATAAAAAATTGTTCGAACCGACGTCCTTTCGTGCGTTGAGAGATATCTTTCCCGAGGTTAAACGTCAGGGCATTGCTTATGCCGGTGTCGAACAGGTAGTAACGCGGATGGGTGACCAGTCGTTTTCTTGTGCTGCTTTTCCAGGCAGGCAGTTTAAAAGCCAGAAAGGTGTCTTCAAGGATTTCGAAATATTGTTGGACTGTTTTATTGGAAACAGCACACTCCCGGGCAATATTACTGAAGTTGACGGTTTCCCCATCGCTTGCTGCCGCAATATCGAGAAAGTGACCGAATGGACCGATATTGCGTACCAGGCCTTCAGCAGCAATCTCCTCCTTAAGATATGTTTCTGCGTATGAGTAAAGAAATTCTTTTGCATCGTTCTCCATACCCCATAAAGGGGGCAGGCATCCTGTTTTAAGTGCTGTCTCAAGGTTAAATACTTTGCCGAGTTCACGGAGCGTCAGTGGGAACATGTCGTATGTATACGCACGGCCGGCTAACAGGTTCGCGCCCCCTCTGCGAAGTTTTCTACTGCTTGATCCAGTAAGGATAAATCGAATATTCGTGGTTTCAATAAGTTCGTGAACTTCGTCTAACAGGGATGGAATTTTTTGGATTTCATCAATAACACAGGTAAAGGAAGGATATTTGTTCAAATGGGCCAGGATTTCTTCTCGCAGCTGTCCCGGGATTTTAGCATATTGAAGAAAACTGCGTTGCGGTAGCAGGTCAATGTATAAATCTTTTTCAGTAAGAATAGATTTGACGTAGGTACTCTTACCGGTTTGGCGAGGACCAAAAAGAAAAAAGCTGTGGCTTGGGTGAGGTATGAGTTCTCTTGTAAACATGACTCCCAAAATGTACGGTATTTTAGGAGTCATGTCAACTTTTTTACCGGGGCATGTAGTTTTCGGGAGAGAGTATATCCATCAGAGATCGGGTGGACGTCTTCTACAGGTGTTTGTAGCTGATTTGTCAGAGGGTGTCTGACCACAGTTTTTCAGCCAGGCCGGAGTGTCTTTTGGTGCGCCGGCTGACTGCGGCGGCCAGTATTTTCGGGGTGGTGCAGAGGATGAGTTTGCTGCGGGCTCGGGTGATGCCGGTGTAGATGAGTTCGCGGCTCAGGATTCTGTTTTCTTCTTCGGGCAGCAGGAGCAGGACCTGGTCAAACTCCGAGCCCTGGGCCTTGTGGATGGTGACGGCGTAGGCGGTGTCGTGCTCGGGCAGACGGGCCGGGCTGACCGGATGGAGCGTGTTGTCCGGCCGCCGGAACCAGCATTTGAGTCGGCGCTGTTCATCGTTCCATAATAACCCGGTGTCGCCGTTGAAGAGTTGCATTTCATACTGGTTGCGGCGGATGATTACCGGTTTACCCTGGTACCAGTCTGTATTTGTTGCAATGAGTCCGGCGCGGCGCAGAACCTGTTCGGCCGTCCTGTTAATCCCCTCCACCCCTGCCGATCCCCTGCGGACAGCGCAGAGAAAACGGAACTGTTCCATGGCGGCAAAGGCCTCCTGGACGGTCTTGGCCTTCAGCATGGGCTTAAATCCCGTTATGATGTATTCTCGCAGTCTCTTCTCCCGGTCTCCACCGGCAGCATATTCTACCTCCAGATCTGTATAGTCTGCAGCCAGTGTTTTTTTGGTGCCGGCCATGTTGCCGTTGTTGACCGCGGCTGCCAGGGTGCCGATTCCGCTTGCTTCCTGAAAACGGTAACTGGTGCGGAGCAGAACCACCGAGTCCTGCATGGTGGCTTTTGCGTCTCCCTTGCCTTGTTGTTTCCCGGTGAGCTGTGCCAGTGCATTGGACAGTGCTGCTGACCAGCCTGGTTGTCCGTTGCCGCAGAGATCGCTGAACAGGCTGCCTGCCTCAACCGAGGCCAGCTGATTGCGGTCGCCCAACAGGATCAGGCGGGTATGAGCAGGCAGGGCCCGGAGCAGGGCAGACATCAGCACCACGTCAATCATGGAGGCCTCGTCCACAACCAGCAGGTCAAGGTGCAGGGGATTATCCTGGGTATAGCGGAAATCATCGGCACCGGGCCGAAAGCCCAGCAGCCGGTGCAGGGTCTGGGCCTGTTCGGGAATGGTTTGGGCAAGTTCAGCAGGTATGGTCTGTTTTGCCGCACGAATTGATTCCTCCATGCGGGCGGCAGCCTTGCCCGTGGGGGCAGCCATGCCGATGCGCAGGGGCTGGTCGTGCAGGGCCTGCACCAGGGCCAGGATGCGGGCAACGGTATGGGTCTTGCCGGTTCCCGGGCCGCCGGAGATGACCAGCAGCCGTTTGAGCAGGGCAAGGGCTGCCGCTGTCTGCTGGTCATTGTTTTCGCCGGGATCAGGAAAGAGCTGCTCCAGCAGCTGCCGCACCCGGCCGTGGTCTACCTCAAGCAGTCCACTGGAGCGGCGGCGCAGGTCATCGGCAATCTGCTCTTCATAGCGGAAAAAGCGGTAGAGATAGAGCCGGTTCTGCTCATCAACAATCAGGGGTGCTGTCTCGCCGGGTTGACCGACAACAGAGGTTGCCAGCAGTTGCCTGCGCCAGTTGTCCGGGGCAGGCAGGCGGGCTGCAGGAATCTGCAGGGGCAGGGATTCTTTTTGCTCCAGAGGCCGGCAGACATGACCGTTACCCACGGCTGCCGAGGCCAGGGTTGCGGCCAGGAGCAGTTCCGGATTTTTTGTATTGGGATCTGCCAGCTGTTCCAGGAATCTGCCGACATACAGATCCAGCAGCCGGATCTCCCCCCGTGCAGCGGCCTGTTTAAGCAGTGTATCCATCACCTGACCTCCAGCCCGGCACAACATTGATCCAGCTGCTCGATAAGCGCCAGGGGCGGCCGGGCTGTATATACACCGGTGCCGGTGGCGTTTTTGGGGTGCATGCCGCGCAGGAAGAGATACAGTACAGAGCCGAAATGCTGTTCATAGTCATATAGCCTGATTCTGCTTTGTAAAAAGCGGTGCAGGGCCAGGGTGTAGATCAGGTATTGCAGGTCGTAGCGGTGATCAAGCATGGCTGCCTGCAGGTTTTCCGGGCTGTACAGCTCTGCCCGGCTGCCCAGGTGATTTGATTTATAGTCGGCCACGTAATAGCGGCCGTTAAAGCGAAAAACCAGATCAATAAAACCGACCATCAGCCCCTGCAGGCTGCCGTGCCGGTCGGGCAGGGGGGCATAGGAAAATGTTTTCAGCACCCGGTTGAACTGAGCCAGGTCAAGCGACTGGAGGGGGAAGTAAAAGGACATCTCATTAACCCGATCCCGGTCATGCAGGCCGGATAAGGTGAGTCCATCGGCAAGTTTGGTTTGCAGAATATCCTGCATCCAGGCGACAGCCACGGGTAGCCAGGATTCATCAAAACCGGCCCGGTTCAACTGGTCGGCAATGATTTTTTCGTGGTCGGCCGGATCGGTAAAGCTGATACGTTCCAGGATAGCGTGGAGGCAGGTTCCGGCCGCGGCTCCCTTGGGAAATCCGAACACATCATG
>CAZQKF010000204.1:0-4824 GCA_964593645.1 uncultured Desulfobulbus sp. | reverse complement strand
GCGAGGTTGCAGGCAGGATGTCTGTGCAGGAGGCGGCCAAGTACCTGGAAATGTCCCAGGGCGGCCTTGGCGTGCTGCTGGGCGGAGTGACCGGGGTTGATCCGGGCAATGTGCTGGTGATCGGTGGTGGTGTGGTCGGAGTTAATGCCGCTAAGATGGCCTGCGGACTCGGGGCTAAAGTCACAATTTTAGATACCAATCTGGATAAGCTACGCTATCTGTCAGACATCATGCCCAAAAACTGTTTTCCGCTCATGTCCAGCCCGGCAGCCATCCGTGACCTGATCACCCGGGCCGATGTGGTTATCGGAGCAGTGCTGCTGCCCGGGGCCAAGGCCCCGAAACTGATCAACCGAGACATGCTTGCAACCATGAAAAAAGGGGCCGTACTGGTGGATGTAGCCATTGACCAGGGCGGCTGCTTTGAGACCTCCCGCCCCACAACCCATAAAAATCCGGTATACACGGTGGACGGTATAGTCCACTACTGCGTGTCTAACATGCCCGGGGCCGTGGCCAAAACTTCAACCATGGCCCTGACCAATGCCACTTTGCCCTACGCACTTGCAATAGCAAACAGAGGCTGGCAGCAGGCCATGCGTGAAAATTCCGAGATAGCCCGGGGTGCCAATGTCATTGGCGGTGCTGTGACCTACAAAAGTGTGGCGGATGCCTTTGATATGTCCTATACAGCTGTGCAGAAATTTCTTTAGCCTCAATAGAGGCTTTTCAACACTAAAATCAGAACAAGAGCAAAAAAATGAAAATAGTAAACGGCTGTACAGTGACCATTGATTATATCATGACCATTGCCGACGGTGAGGTGATTGATAGTACCCAAGAGACAGACCCGCTCTCCTATGTCCAGGGAGAAGGCGAGCTCATTTCCGGACTGGAAGAGCGGATGCTCGGTCTGGAAAAGGGCGACACCCTGGAGGTGGACATTCCTGCTGCCGAGGGGTTTGGTGCCTCCGATTCCGAGGCCGTTATTGATATCCCCAAAACCGACCTGCCACCGGAAGCTCTGCAGGTTGGTGCCCAGCTGCAGGGTGAGGGCCCGCAGGGCCAAGCCATTGAAGGCCAAGTTATCGAGATCAAAGAGAACAGCGCCGTGGTGGACTTCAATCATCCCCTGGCCGGCAAAGATCTCCATTTTTCCGTAACCATTGTTGATGTCCAGCCCCAACAGTCAACCTGAACCGGAGACTGGTATGCAACACGAACAACCTGAACAGAAAAAAGGTTTTTCCGGCATGCAGGTTCTATCCATTGTGGTCGGGGCCATGCTGCTGACCATTGTGGTCACCATCTTTGCCATCAGAACCTGGCTCTTTCCCCAGCCCTTTACCCCGGTGGTGCTGAACCAGCAGGAAGAACAGCAGCTTGAACAGAAACTTGAACGTTTTGAATCGATTACTGCATTACCTGCCCCAAAAAGGCAGGCGAGTCGGTCTGCAGCCCGACCCAAAGCCGATTTTACCAAGGAAGGCAAACTAAGCCCTGAAGCCTATGCAGAACAGGATGCCGACCGGGAAATTCTGTTAAGCGAACGGGAGATCAATGCAATGCTTGCCAAAAATACCGACCTGGCCCGAAAAGCGGCCATTGACCTCAGTGATGACCTGATCAGCCTGCGCCTGCTGCTGCCGGTTGACCCGGATTTTCCATTCATGGGTGGTAAGATTATCCGGGCCCGAGCAGGCGCGGAACTGGCCTATCGGGACAATCGCCCGGTGGTTATTTTAAAAGGTGTGTCCCTGATGGGGGTGCCGATCCCCAATGCCTGGCTGGGCGGGCTTAAAAATATTGATCTGGTTCGGGAATTCGGTGATCAAGGATTTTGGAAAAGCTTCGGTGAAGGCGTAGACACCATTCAGGTTAAGGAAGGTCAGCTCTATATCAAACTCAAAGAATAACTGCTGCAAAAAAATGCCGGTCGAACCTGCAGCAGGTTCGACCGGTTCATACTCATCTTACAGGTCAAATTTGACGCCTTCCTGACCTGCAGCCTCCTGCTCTTCAAGCACACGCTGAAAAATAGCAGCCGCCCGATCCCGGTGTACCTGGGCTTCCTCCTTTTTCCCCTGACGATCGCAAAGCTGGGCCAGTTCCTGGAGCACACTGCCCACGGCGGCATGATCTTTGCCGCGCAATTCTTCGGTCAGCGCAAGGGCACGCATATACTTTTGTTCCGACTCCTCATACTTGCCGCATATCCTGTACGCCTCGCCAAGGTTTCCATAGGTCATGGCAAGCGTGGCATTGTCAGGGTTCGGTGAGTCCTCCTTAAAGGCACAGAGACGCTCAAACAGGGGTATGGCATCCATCTCCCGCTCGAGCTCCATGTACAAACCTCCCAGCTTGTCCAGAATCTCTCCAAGTGCCGGATTGTCACCTGCCTTGTCCAAGACAGCCAGTGCTTTCTTATACGGATCATCAGCTTTTTCATACTGGCCCAGGGCTTCCTGCAGTTTACCGATCTGGAGCCAGCAGATACCCATTTCAAGGTCATCCTTACCCAGCAGCTTGGACAGACTGACCATTGCCTGCTTATACAGCCCACCCGCCTTTTTATGCTGCCCCACAAGGGCACTGGCATAGGCAAGTTCACGCCTGGCCAGAGCAAGCTCTACAGTATTTTCCCCCTGGTCCGCCAGCACCTGTTCAAGTGTAGTAAACCAGGCAAGGGCCTTCTTATGTTTATACAGTTTACGGGCCAGCAGGGCCGCTGAACGGAGATAATCAGGATTTTTCCCATCAAGGCTGATTGCCTTTTCCAGGCGCTCCATGGCCTGGGCAAAATCGACCCGGCACTCGGCCAGGCGCCCCCCCTGATAGGCGGCTGAAGCGGAAAATTCAGAACCTGCATCTGCAATCCGGTCAAACAGTACTTCAGTTTCCCGGGTATCGCCATCACTGAGACTTGCACAGGCCTGCTTATACTCATCTGGTTCCAGAGCTGTCTGCATCTGATCCAGAGCCTGACGGGCCTGGCTGCGGCAGGCAAGTTCCTGCTGATACCCCTGACTTAAAAAGGTCAGCGACTCGGTAATGGCAACTAACTCAACCTGCAGCCGCTCACGCCTGCCTTCTTCATTGTTGTCAATCGCCTCGGTAAGCGCTGCAAGCTGGTTTTCTTTAAGATTCATGAGGCGCTGTTCATAGATTTCAAGCTGCAGTGCCGAAACAAACGCCGGAGTTTCCTCCGCTTCAGGTTCAGGTTCTACAGTCTCCTCAACCGGTTCCGGCTCGGCCTCTGGTTCGGGTTCGATTTCCTCTGCTGCTGGTTCCTCTTCAACCTCAACAACAGCTTCCACAGGCTCTTCTTCCGGCACAGCCTCGGTTTCTTCCTCATCATCCACCGGCTGTTCTATTTCCGCTTCAGGTTCCTCCGATTCTGCTTCTTCAGCAACAAGAGCTTCAAACTCTTCTTCCACAGCTGTTTCTTCAGCGGCTGCATCTGGTTCAGGCTCTATTTCCGGCTCAACCTGTTCCGGTTCTTGCACGGGCGGTGAAGAAATCTCCTCTTCACCAGGCTCCACCGGGGGAATTTTTTTTGCGGAAGATTTCCGCAAAATCAAAACAAGAATAATCAGGGCAACGACAACCAACACAATAATCAATACATTATTCATCAGGTACTCTTCACTTATGAGGTTTATAACTCTTCAGACGGATATTCTGAACTGCTGCCGCCTGAAACCGCATCTGCACAAGTCCAACAGCGTCTATTTCAACAACTTTATACACAACCATCTCTACTTGGTATATCAAACCACCCGCCCCTGAACAAGAAAATTAGCTTATTTTACTGAAACATTATTTTTTTACACATCATTCTCAAACGTAAGCATGCCTCAAGATCTCGTAATTTCCACCTGAAATACGTTGTCAGCCCGCTCTTCTCAGAAGATGACGAGGTTGAAATGGACATAAGCCAACAGCTTTTTTATTGACGCCGCCCCATACCCGGTATAATCATCAGCGAGCCACTGTACGAGCTTGTATACAGCCGTCTTTCCTACTTGAAACTTTAACCAGAGAACAACCATGCCCATCGGCTCTCCGTATCAACTGCTGCACCGCTCCTCAGAATGTCCGGCCCGCTGCGGCCGGGTCACTACCCTGCATGGAACCTTTGACACCCCGGTATTCATGCCGGTGGGTACCCTGGGTACGGTTAAGGCTGTTACACCGGAAAATTTACATGAGCTCGGCGCCCAGATTATCCTGGGCAATACCTACCATCTCTTTATCCGCCCCGGTCATGAACTGATCCGCTCCTTCGGCGGTCTGCACCACTTCATGCACTGGGACAAGCCCATTCTGACCGATTCCGGCGGTTTTCAGATCTTCAGCCTGCAGGATCTGGCCAAAATCACCGAAAAGGGTGCCGAGTTCCGCTCTCACCTGGATGGGGCAAAACTTTTTTTGAGTCCGAAAAAAGCAATCGAAATCCAGGAAGCACTGGGTTCAGACATTATGATGGTGCTCGATACCTGCATTCCCTATCCGGCAACAGAGGATGAGGCAGCTCAAGCGACGGCACTCACAGCCCGCTGGGCCCAGCGCTGCCGGGAGGCACAGTCGAATACCGGACAGCTGCTGTTCGGTATTCTTCAGGGAGGCATGTATCCTGAACTACGCAGGGAGGCCGCTGCTGAGCTCATTGATATCGGCTTTGACGGCTACGCCCTGGGCGGGCTGTCCGTGGGAGAACCCAAAGAGCTGATGCACGAGATGCTCGATGAATCCGTCCAGCTGCTGCCCGAGACCCATGCCAGGTACCTGATGGGTGTGGGCACACCTGAGGATCTGGTTGAG
>CAZQKF010000203.1:0-4836 GCA_964593645.1 uncultured Desulfobulbus sp. | reverse complement strand
GAGCGATCAATTTTTATCATGAGATCGACCGGCTGACCAGCTCAAAGGTATGGAATTACCTGAAGGCACCCTGGCAGGAGAATCCGGAGCTGACCGCCGCCTATGTCTGGGAATAGCAATAAGGGGTGATATGCTGCCCCTTATTGCTAAATTTTTAACAAGAACAGGGACAAAAACTTTTCTTCCCTGATTGGAGAAACACAATGCTTTTACGACACACTCCCAAAAAAGTGGTAGAGCGCAAGGCCTTGACCATTAATCCGGCCAAGACCTGCCAGCCCATCGGTGCCATGTATGCGGCCCTGGGCATTCACGGATGCCTGCCGCATAGTCATGGCTCCCAGGGCTGCTGCGCCTATCATCGCTCCACCCTGACCCGTCATTACAAAGAGCCGATTTCAGCCTCTACCAGCTCCTTTACGGAAGGGGCCTCGGTTTTCGGCGGTCAGGCCAACCTGATGCAGGCCATTAATAATATCTTCACCGTGTACGAGCCGGATGTGATTGCCGTGCACACCACCTGCCTGTCGGAAACCATTGGTGACGATCTGCCGCAGATACGAAAAAAGGCGATCAGTGAGGGCAAGATACCTGAGGGAAAATACGTCCTTGGTGCCTCAACGCCGAGCTATGCCGGTTCGCATGTCACCGGCTTTTCCACCATGGTCAAATCCATGATCGATCTGTCGGAAAAAACCGGCAGCAAAAACGGCAAGGTCAACATCATCCCCGGCTGGATAGAACCATCGGATATGGAAGAGATCAAGCGGATGGCAAAACTGACCGGTGTTGCAACCATCATGTTCCCGGATACCTCGGGCGTACTGAACGGCCCCATGACCGGGGAGTACAAGATGTTTCCCGACGGCGGCACCACTATTGAAGAGTTGAAATCAAGCGGTGACTCCATCGGCACACTGGCCCTGGGCGAATGGTGCTCGGCAGCTGCAGCCCGGGAGCTTGACAAAAAATGCAAGGTTCCGTGCAAGGTGCTGGACATGCCGTTCGGCCTGCAGGCAACCGACCGTTTTGTTGATGCCCTGCGTACCATTGCCGGGGTTTCGGTTTCAGACGAGCTGGCTTTTGAACGCGGCCAGTTAGTAGATATGATCACCGACATGCACCAGTATTTTTACCAGAAAAAAGTTGCCATTGCCGGAGATCCGGATCAGGTCATTGCCATGGTTGAATTTCTACTCGCAATCGATATGTGTCCAGTGCATATCGTGACCGGTACCATGGGCAAGAAGTTTGAAAAACGAATCAAGGAGCTGACCAAAGATCTTGATTATACAGTGAACGTGAAGGCCAAAGGCGATCTCTTTCTCCTGCACCAATGGATGAAAAACGAGCCTGTTGATCTCTTAATCTGCAACTCCTATGGCAAGTATATTGCCCGGGATGAAGATACACCGCTGCTGCGCTGGGGTTTTCCCATTCTTGACCGCCAGGGCCACCAGTATTTCCCCACTGTGGGCTATAAGGGCGGCCTGAGGCTGCTTGAAAAGATCCTGAACCGTTTGCTTGATACCAAGGATCGGAATGACTCTGAAGTGAGTTTTGAACTGGTGCTGTAAGGCGGCAGACAGAATTAAAATATCTGAAAACAAAGAGTTAATAACACTGCGATGAGATACAAACGACCTTTACAACGGGTATCCCCATGACAACATCCCCGCCCCATGACAGCGAAATAGAGCTGAAGCTGCCCATAGCTCCCATTGCCAACCACCGCCTGCTGGCGTCAGCTGAAGGAAAGTTGCTGCCGGCCCTGACTGCGGCCGAGGCTGTTGCCTGGCTGAAAAATCTGCAGCAGGGAGGTCACAGGATCACCCGGGTCGACCTGCATGGCCCGGGTGATGTGCTTGCCTCCTGGGATGCTGCTGATCATTGCCTGCAGCTTCTGCAGCAGGAGGTTCCGCATACTCCGCTGTCGCTGACCTGTCTGGGGATTGGCGGGGCAGCATTGTATCCAGATCTCCTTCGTTTTGGAGTAAGCCGGGTGACCCTGCTGATTGATACGGTGAACAGTACAACGGCTGCCGGACTTTATGCCTGGATCAGGCCGGGCAGGAAAAACCTCCCCCTTAAACAGGGTATTGAACTACTGATCAAAGAGCAGGCAGAAACCGTACAAAGTCTGTCCCATGCCGGTATCAGGGTGGTCATTCAGACGACAGTACAGCAGGGAATTAATGACGGCGAAATAGCGGCCGTTGCCCGGAAGACGGCAGAACTCGGTGCGTCAGCCATGGAAATTATCTGTGCGGAACAAGACGGAAAAGAGCTGGTTCGGCAGGCACAAACCTGGCTGAAGACAACAGTTGTCCAGCCATCGGCAACGCTGCCGGTACCAGGCGGGCCGGAGTCGTGCAATACTGCGCTGCTGCCCACCCCCACTGCTGATCGGCCCAATGTTGCCGTGGCAAGCAGTAATGGTATGGAGGTTGATCTGCATCTCGGCCAGGCCGGTCAACTCTTGATTTACGGGCCGCGTGGTGACGGGCTTGCCTGTCTGCTGGAAACCAGGCCCGCACCGGCAGCCGGTGCACCGGAGCGTTGGCAGGCCCTGGCAGGAACACTGTCCGACTGTTTTGTCGTCCTGGCCAGCCATGCCGGTCAGGCCCCCCGGCAGCAGATGGCCGAGCAGGGAGTAAAGGTCATTCTCAGCGATGACCAGGTGGAAGGGCTGGTGGATGTCCTGTACGGCGGCGGCAAACAAGGGAATTGCAAGGTGGAGGCCAGGTAGCTGAAAACCTGAAATTCAACCAGATTATACCAGACAGGAGCCCAGCCCTCTGGCAATTGCAATTTTACAGAAGATCAAATCTCGTTGGAGGGCCGGGCTACAGTATCAAAGTACCGAAAGATATCTCATAATAAGGAGAACAAAGATGGCAACTGCAGAGCGACAAATACTGGTATGCCAGAGTTTCAGGGCGGCAGGCGACAAAAAGGGCATCTGTCACAAGGAAACCGATGGATTTCTCCAGTACATCGAAGAGGAGATCATTGATCGGGGGCTGGATTGCCTGATCTCGGCCACCACCTGCCTCAAACAATGCGACAGCGGGCCGGTCATGGTTATTCAACCGGAAAACTGGTGGTTTAAAGAGGTGAACTCGGAAGAGGCCATTGATGCCATTCTTGACGGCCTGGAAGACGGCAAGCCGGCGGCAGAATACCTGATGGCACCGTAACGACAATGGCAGGATTTTCTATTCGCAGGGCGAACAGGGCTGACATCGATGCCATGACGGCCCTGCAGGCGAAACTCTTTACCGTTGAACAGGATTTTACCGCAGATCCATCCCGCCAGCGTCGGGGACTGGAGATGCTGCTTGAAAATACACAGGCTATTGTCCTGGTCGCAGCAGCAAACCACCGGCTCATCGGTATGTGCTCGGGCCAGCTGCTGATCTCCACTGCAGAAGGAGGATTTTCGCTGCTGGTGGAGGATGTGGTGGTGACCCAAGCCTGGCAGGGAAAGGGTGCAGGAACCTCCCTATTAAAAAAACTGGAGGAGTGGGCCCTGCACAAAAGGGTAAAACGGCTGCAGCTCCTTGCCGACCTGACAAACAGCAAAGCCCTGTCCTTTTATCAAAACCTGAACTGGCACCAGACCCGGCTCATCTGTCTGCATAAGAAACCGATAACCGGCACTTGAAGGAGAATCGAAAATGCTTAACAGCGCCATAGGAACAACTCCTGCCCTGGTGGGATTTGCAGATATCAAAACCCAGTCCATTGAGGGCTGGCAGGATTTTCTCCATGAAGGTGAAGCATATCTGCGAACCGCTGTCGGCGCATGGACAAAGGGAAAGAAGGCATTCACCCCGGAAATCCTCTATAACATCATCGCTATGGCCATTGAAAAATTTGTCATGGCTGCCCTGATGCGTCACGGTGCCCTGCCCTATAATCACACCATGGGAGACCTGGTTGAGGCCATGGAAGAAACCTTTCCCGGCTATCTCGGTACCCTGCAAGATGATCTGCTGGCCATGGACCAATACCAGGAAATCTGTGATATAGATACCTTTTACATCCGTCCGCCCGAGGCCGGGGCAATCCCGGCCATGCTCGAGCTGACAGCCGGGCTGCAAGACCTGATCTATGAAATAATACGGGAGGAGACGCCATGACCACCCGTCAACTTGGGCTGGTGCGTAAGGCCCTGGCAGGCGCGGGTATGGAGATCAGCTATGCCTATGAAGACCTGGTCTTTCTGGAACAGAATGATTTTCTGCTCCAGTTTACTGACAACGACCAGGAGGTTCTCGTCCATACCAACTGCGATGCGGTTGAGGATGAACTTGCTGATGCAATTGCCCTTTTGCAGCGCAAGGCAAAACAGATCTGCCTGACCGTACTCATGGGCAAACGCTATCGCCTGAGCCAGGACAATGATGAAGAGACCATTCGGATGGAACTTTTTTAACTATGGCCGGCTTGAACAATGAAGATTTTCGTTCAAGGTCGGATAAGCCCCGACTTCGAGGCAAGCCAATATTTTTACCGCAGGTATATGATCGATATCGGAGTCTATGCTTACTTCCGAGGATACAATTTTGAGCAAAACGCAGAGATCGGACGAGATAAGCGAGCCGGCGAGACTCCGAAAGACAATTTTGCAAGATAACCTCTATCATTTGGAGACAGAAAATGTCAAGACAAGACGTAGAAAACTTATTGATTGCTGGTGGAGAAGATAAACATTTCCGGGCCAGGTACGACGTACCGGCTACCATGGAGGAATTTGTCGGCATGGCAGCTGCTGACGGCTACAACTTTACCGTGGACGAACTGGCTGCCATTCTCAAGGAATCCGGTGAT
>CAZQKF010000202.1:0-4842 GCA_964593645.1 uncultured Desulfobulbus sp. | reverse complement strand
TGTATGCGTTCGGCGCACCCCACACCCATGGCTCGCACCGCATGCCCCGTAAGGTCGCACTTATAAAAGATGCAGAGGGCCGGGTTGCAATCCGCACGACCCTTATCGACATGGGCCAGGGGCTGCAGACCACCTTTAAAAAGATTGCCGCTGAAATCCTCAACATTGCGTACAGTGAGATCAGCTATGCCGATCCTGATACCGACCGGGATCCCAACACCCTGGGAACAGGCGCCTCACTGTCCATTACCCTGTTCGGCAAGTCCCTTGAACGCGCGGCCCGCAAAATGGCCGAGCAATGGCAGGAGGGACAGCCCCTGGAGATTATCGAGGATTTTGTTGAACCGGCAGATCTTGAGTGGGACGAAGAGCAGATGCAGGGGGACGCCTTTCATATCTATTCCTACGGAGCAACAGCCGTGGAAGTCCTGGTCGACCCGTTGAGCTGTGAAGTTGAGGTTACAGGGGTATGGACGGTCAATGACGTGGGCGTGGCCATTGACGAAACCATTGTCCGGGGACAGATTGAAGGCGGAATCGTCCAGGGGCTTGGATTCGGCACCATGGAACTGCTTGAAAACAGAGCCGGGCGACTGCAGCAGACCAGTTTGACCGATTACATTATCCCCACCTCCCGTGATGTTCCGGTTATTGAAAGTCTTCTCCTGGAAAACCCGTATCCTGACGGTCCTTTCGGCGCAAAATCAGTGGGTGAAATGCCCATAGTCGGTGCTGGACCTGCCGTGGTCTCTGCCATTCGCAATGCCTGCTCCATTACTCTCAACCACATGCCGGCAACCCCGGAACTTATCCAGAAAACAATGATACAGCAGGGGATTGCAGCATGAAAATCAGGTTTAAGTTAAACGGGAAACAGGTCGAAACCAGGTGCGCTCCGACCAGGAGGCTGCTTGATGTCCTCCGGGAAGACTTCCAGCTGACAGGCAGCAAAATGGGCTGCGGCGAGGGAGAGTGCGGCGCCTGTACGGTGCTCATTGACGGGCAGACAACGCTTTCCTGCATTACCGCTGTCGGCCAGGTCGAGGGATGCAGCATCACAACGATTGAGGGAGTCTGTGAGACTGAAACCGGGCGCAGGCTGATCAGCGCATTTGGAGAAAAAGGCGCTGTCCAGTGCGGTTTCTGCAGCCCGGCCATGCTGCTTACCGCCCACGACTTACTCGGTAAAAACCCGCAGCCGCAGCCCGGCGAGATCAGAAAGAGTATCTCCGGAAACCTCTGCCGCTGTACCGGCTATAATATGATTATTGAGGCGGTTGCCCATGCTGCAGGCACGCCCCTGCCCAATACCTTGACCACACAACATGATGAATAGTTCGTATCGGGCCACAACCCTTGAAGATGCCCTGCAGAACCTGAACCGGGATATGACCCCGTTTGCCGGGGGAACCGATCTCATGGTGCGCCGCATGGGCCGGGACGGCATTGCCGATGTGCGCCCTGTTTTCATCGGCCATCTTGAGGAACTGCGTACTGTCCGCGCAGAAAAGCGAACACTCATCATCGGGGCGGCCTGCACCATGACCCAGCTCCTTGAGAATCAGCACATTCCGGCTTCCTTTAAAGAGGTCATTGCCGAAATTGCCGCTCCGGCAGTCAGAAACCGGGCCACCATCGGCGGCAATATCTGTAATGCATCACCTGCTGCCGATACCCTGCCCTGGCTGTATGCCGTGGATGCAGCAGTGACCCTGCAGAGCGTGGCCGGAACACGCACCCTGGCCCTGCCCGAGTTTATCACCGGCCCGGGTTCCCACCGGTGCAGGCCCGAGGAACTGCTCACTGCCGTTACCATACCCAACTGCTCTTTTTCCGGGACCTTTCATCATAAGGTTGCTGCCCGTCGTGCCAACGCCCTGAGCAAGCTCTCCTTTATCGGTCTTTTTCAGCAGTCAGCCGGTGTACTGAGCGACATCAGAATAGCGTTCGGCGCAGTCGGCCCCACCGTGATCCGCGACCGCAGTCTTGAGCTCAGCTGCTGCGAAAAAACATCGGCTGAGCTGGCCGCACTCATTCCGGAGCTGACGAAACAATACGCAAAACGCATAAACCCCATCAATGACCAGCGCTCAACGCGCAAGTACCGACAGACAACAGCCCTGAACCTGCTGCGTCATTTTCTCACTGAAACTGCTGAAAAACTCTCCAATACACCGGATCCTGTTTCTCCCTTGACAACAGAGGACTGATGCCCTTAGAACAGTGCTATGGATAATTTTCCCGGTACCCAGGATATAGGTTTTCGTGCAGCCCGTTTCGATGCCCTGGATAAGGCCATGGGCAAAGAAGAGTTTGCCGCAGATCAGTATCCAGACAACATGCTCTGGGCCGGCGCTCTGCGTGCAGGTGTTCCCCATGGCATACTTCAATCCGTGAGCATTGATGCTGCCCGGGCCGTTGACGGCGTGACAGCCGTGCTGACCCGCAAGGACATTTCCGGCCCCAACCGCCAGGGCTTTGTTCACTGGGACATGCCCGTACTCTGCGGCAGCAGAATCCGCCACTGCGGCGATGCCGTTGCCCTGGTGCTTGCCGAGAACAGGGACGCCCTGGCCCGTGGTCTTGCAGCCGTCAAAACGGAAATCCAGCCGCTGCCTGTGGTCGACGGCATAGATGCGGCCCTGGCAGACGGCGCTCCCAAAGTGCATGATCTGGACAACGGTAATATCTTGAAAGAAGCCGTTATATCCAACGGTGATGCAGCCGCGGCCCTGGACGAATGTGACGTTGTCCTGGAGGAGACTTTTTTTACTCCTGCCCAGGAACACGCCTACCTGGAAACGGAAAACGGCGTAGCCCAACTGGATGTAGACGGCATTATTCACATGACCGTCTCCACCCAGTCACCTTTTCGCGACCGGATTGAAATCGGCCGCGCCCTGGGGATTAATCCCGGCAAACTCCATATCAAAGCCCCGTATCTCGGCGGCGGCTTCGGCGGCAAGGACGGGGTAACCGTGCAGTGTCTGCTGGCCCTGGCTGCCATGCACGCGGATGGACGTCCGGTGAAGATGTGGTGGGATCGGGAGGAAAGCCTGCTGGCCGGATACAAGCGGCATGCCGCCCGGATGCACTACCGCCTCGGTGCCCGCAAAGACGGAACCCTGGTCGCCCTCCAATGCAGACTTGATTTCGACACCGGCGCCTATGCCCATCTTGGGGTGGAGATCATGGCCCTGGGTCTTGAACACGCCTCTGGCCCCTACCGGATTGAAAATCTCGAGGCCCGTGGACGATGCATTTATACCAACAACCCCATTGCAGGTGCCTTTCGCGGCTTTGGCGTGGCCCAGGTCAGCTTTGCCTTTGAGGGCATGATGGATCGTATGGCCCGGGCCCTGAACATGGACCGGCAGGAACTGCGCCGCAAAAACGTGCTCAACCGGGGTGACCGCAATGCCACCGGAGTGACCATGACCCACTCCACCGGCATTGCCGAATGTCTGCGACGACTCAATGAGCATCACCATTGGCAGACCAGGGACGAGTGGACAGCAGCCGCTCCGCTCTTTACAAGACGTGGAGTGGGCCTGGCCTGCGTCTTTAACGGTATGGGCTATGGCCGCGGCCTGCCGGATTTTGCCATTGCCAAGATCAAGCTGACCTCTGACGGCCATTTTCGCATCTATAACTCGGTCAGCGACATGGGCCAGGGTAACGGATCCACCTTTGTCCAGATTGCCGCAGAAATCCTCTGCCAGCACAGTGACACCCTGGAACTTGTCCAGCCCGACACCGACCGGACCCACCCTTCCGGATCATCCTCTGCCGGACGCACAACCTATACCTTCGGCAATGCCCTGATCAAGGCCTGCCGGGCCATGCAAGAAAAACTCTTCCAGCGGGCCGCGCTGATTCTGCTGGCAGACAGTACCCGCAATTTCACCCTGGTACCCGGCGCGGTACGGCACATGCCCACGGGTCGAGATATTGCGCTTACGCAAATTGCAGCCATCATGCATCCCGAAGACCGGCTCTCCATTGCTGACCATCTGATGGTCATAACACCTGAAAAACCAGTGGGCTCCGAGGCCTTCAAGCTGGGATTTCCCCACCTGATCTATCCCTATGCCGCCCACCTGGCCCGCATTGAGGTGGATGAGCTCACCGGCACTGTCCGGGTGGTTGATTACCAGGCCTGGACCGATGCCGGACGGGTGCTCAACCCGCTCAACTATGAACAGCAGGTGCAGGGAGCCGTTGCCCAGGGCATCGGCTACGCCCTGAGCGAGGAATTGGTAACAAGCAAGGCTCAACTGCAGACCCGGGATCTTTCGACCTACATTATTCCCTCATCCCTTGATCTGCCCGATATCGGCTCCCATGCCGTGGAAACCATTGAACATACCGGCCCGTTCGGCATGAAGGGGATCGGCGAGGTCGGTATGAACGGCCCTTTGCCTGCCATCGGCTCGGCAATGTCTGCAGCCGGAATCCCCATGACCCGGGCACCGTTTACCGGCCAACGGGTACTGGCAGCCATGAACAGGCAGGAGAACAAACCATGCTGATCAAACTGCAGCTTAACGGCCGTGCTATCGAACAGGAGGCTGACGGCTGGATGCGGGCCATTGATTTTCTGCGGGAGAAATGCAACATTACCGGCCCCAAGGAGGGCTGCGGCTCCGGCGAATGCGGTGCCTGCGCTATCTGGATTGACGGAACCACAAAACTCTCCTGCCTCATGCTGGCAGCCCAGCTGCACGGCCATAAAGTGACAACAGTGGAAGGACTGGGAGACAACACACAAAATCCCCATCCCGTGCAGCAGGGGTTTGCCGAGAAAGGGGCAGTGCAATGCGGTTTCTGCACGCCGGGTAT
>CAZQKF010000201.1:0-4848 GCA_964593645.1 uncultured Desulfobulbus sp. | reverse complement strand
CCGGGACAGTGTTGTGGTGGTCAACACCCAGAAGATCCTGCCCCCTGCCGTGGCCCTGGGCAAGGCAAGCTATCCCGACAACATCCTCGATGAGCTGCGCTCCCGCGGCATCAACGTGGTGGCCATCGATGCCTTTGCCGTGGCCCGCGAAGTGGGCGAACTGCGCACGGCCAATGTGGCCATGGTCGGTGCCATGTCCAATTTTCTGTCTGTCAATAAGCAGGTTTTTCTGGATGTGATTGACACCCGGGTGAAAGAGGCCTTTCGTGAGGTAAACAAGCAGGCCTTTGAGATTGGCAGGAAACTGGTGTACAGTTAGTATTTTTTCGATCTAATATTATAAATTTGTGTTTATCCGTGTTCATCCGTGGTGAATAAGAGCAGGGAGGGAGTTGCAATGAACTGGCAAGAAATAGAAACACTGCCGCGGCCCGGGCTGGAGTCGATTCAGTTGTTACGGCTGCAGAAACTGGTGCACCGGGTGTATGAAACCGTGGCTCCGTATAAGGCAAAGATGGACGAGGCCGGGGTTAAGCCCGGGGATATCCAGACCCTGGCTGATCTGCGAAAACTGCCCTTTACCACCAAGGACGATCTGCGGGACAACTATCCCTTTGGTCTGTTCACCGTGCCCATGGAAGATGTGGTGCGGGTACATGCCTCCTCCGGCACCACCGGTAAACCCACTGTTGTCGGGTACACAGCCGGAGATATTGAAATGTGGGCCTCGGTCATGGGCCGGGCTCTGTCCATGGCCGGCGTAACCAAGGGGGATATGGTTCATAATGCCTATGGTTACGGCCTGTTCACCGGTGGTTTGGGTGCCCATTACGGTATTGAACATCTTGGCGCAACCGTTATTCCGGTATCCGGCGGTAATACCAAGCGTCAGATCACCATTATGCGTGATTTCGGTTCAACTGTCCTGCTGGCCACGCCTTCTTATGCCTTAAATCTTGCCGATGCCATGGCCGACGTGGGTGTCTCGCCCAAGGATTTGAAACTGCGGGTGGGGATTCACGGGGCTGAACCCTGGAGTGAGAACATGCGGGAAGAGGTCGAGCGCAAGCTGGGCATCAAGGCCGTGGATATTTACGGCCTGTCCGAGGTAATCGGCCCGGGTGTTGCCATGGAATGTCTCCAGTCTGAGCGGGGCATGCATATTCTCGAAGATCATTTCCTGCCCGAAATTGTAGATCCTGATACCTTTGAGCCGCTGCCCTATGGCGAGGCCGGAGAGCTGGTGTTTACAACGCTTACCAAGGAAGCCTTTCCCATTATTCGCTACCGGACCAAGGATATTTCCCGTCTGTTTGCCGAGCCATGTCCCTGCGGCCGGACAATGGTACGCATGGAAAAAGTCACCGGCCGAACCGATGACATGCTGATCATCCGAGGCGTGAATGTCTTTCCAAGCCAGGTTGAGCATGTCCTGATGGGGGTTGAAGGCGTGGAGCCTCATTATCAGATCGAGGTTAACCGCCAGGGCAATCTTGATACCATGTCGGTACTGGTTGAAGTCAGTGACAAGATTTTTTCCGATGAAGTTCGGGTGCTTGAGCAGCTGACCAAAAAGATTCAGGTGGAGATTAAGGATCTGTTAGGTGTTACCTGTGCAGTCAAACTGGTGGAACCCCGTACTATCCAGCGCTCGGAAGGTAAAGCACAACGGGTTATAGACAATCGCAAGCTGTAAACCCCGAACCTCAGATTCGAAACTTTGAACTCAAACCCGGAGAGGTTGTCATGCGTGTAGAACAGATTGCTGTTTTTCTGGAAAATAAATCAGGCAGACTGGCTGATATCAGTGCTGTACTGGCGGAAAATAATATTAATATCCGTGCCCTGTCTGTGGCTGATACCGTTGATTTCGGTATTCTTCGTCTCATCGTCGACAAGGTGGACGAGGCCAAGAAGGTGCTTAAAAAGAACGGCTTTACCGTCGGTAAGACCAATGTCATTGCCGTGGAAGTTGCCGACCAGACCGGCGGCCTGGCCAGTGTGTTGAAAACCGTGGAAACTGCAGAGTTGAACGTGGAGTATATGTACGCCTTTGTTAATAAATCAGGTGAAAATGCAATACTCATCTTTCGCTTTGATGATATGGACAAGGCAATCTCTGCCCTGCAGCAGGCACAGTTTACGCTGCTCAGTGACGCCCGGTTGTCGGCATTATAAGTACTTTGTATATGGAGCACGCAGTCTGAAACTGTGTGCACATTCCAACGTTTACGTTCAGGAGGAAGTATGAAAGGAGTTTTCAAGGGAATTGTATTGGCAGCAGCATGTTGTCTGATGGCCGCACCCGCGGTACAGGCTGAAACTATTAAAGTCGGCGCAGTCTTTGCCGTAACCGGTGGTGCCTCCTTTTTAGGCGGTCCCGAGGCCCGCAGTGCCGAAATGGTTGTTGAGGAGATCAACAAGGCCGGCGGTATCAACGGTAATACTGTGGAACTTATTATCAAAGATTCCGGTGCCAACCCGGAAAAGGCCATCTCTTTTGCCAAGCAGCTCATTGAAGAGGATAAGGTATTGGCCATCATCGGACCCTCCACCTCCGGTGAGACCATGAAACTCAAGAAAATTGCCGAGCAGGGTAAAACTCCGCTGATCTCCTGCGGCGCTGCCGAGGTTATTGTCAACCCAGTGGCCAAATATGTATTTAAAACACCCCAGAAAGATTCTTTTGCCGTCAAAAAGATTTATGGTGAGATGAAAAAACTGGGTATCACCAAAATTGCCGTTGTTGCCGGCAATACCGGGTTCGGCAAGGCAGGCAAGGCGCAGCTGCTCAAGGCTGCACCTGATTTTGGTATCGAAGTTGTTGCAGCAGAAACTTATGATAAAAAGGCTACCGACCTGACTGCTCTTGTTGCTAAACTGATGGCCAATAAAGACATCCAGGCCGTTGTCAACTGGTCCATTGTTCCGGCTCAGGCTATTATTGCCAAGAACATGCGTCAGGCCGGCTGGGAAGTGCCCCTGTTCCAGAGCCATGGTTTTGGAAATATTAAGTATGTTGAGGCTGCCGGTGCTGCTGCCGAGGGAATTATCTTCCCCGCAGGCCGCCTGTTGATTGCCGACTCTCTGCCGGATTCCAATCCGCAGAAGGCTCTCTTGATGAAGTACAAGAAAGACTACGAAACCAAGTATAAAGAGGCTGCTTCCACCTTTGGCGGTCACGGCTACGATGCCATGAATATCCTGGCCGAAGCTGTAAAGACCGGCGGCAATGATCGTGATAAAGTTCGCGACGCTATTGAGAATCTGAAGAACTTCCCGGGAACCGGTGGTATCTTCAACTTCTCTGCCCAGGACCATAATGGTCTTGATATTGATTCCTTTGTTATGCTGACTGTAAAGGACGGCAAATTCGTTCCCTACGAAGGCAAGTAATACACTGACACCTTGACGGGCAGGGATTCCCTGCCCGTCTTTTTTTGTGTCCGGAGCCCAATGTCTGTCGAACTTTTCTTTCAGTTTCTCTTTGCCGGTGTGACCTATGGCATCATGTATGCCATTGTCGCCATCGGCTTTAATATTATCTATAATACCACCGGTATCATCAACTTTGCCCAGGGCGAATTTGTGATGCTTGGCGGTATGATCTCCATCTCCCTGCTCCAGATCATGCCCCTGCCCCTGGCCATTGTGCTGGCAGTGCTGATAACCATGGCAGTGGGGGCCTTGATTGAGATAGTTTTTATACGCTGGCTGGATAGACCCTCGGTTTTGCGGTTGATCATTATCACCATTGGCCTGTCCATCCTGATCCGGGAAGTTGCACTCCATATCTGGGGTGAATCCATCCGCTCTTTGCCTTATTTTTACGGCAACGAGATCACCACTATCAGTATTGGTGCAGTTCGTATTTCTCCCCAGGTTTTATGGGTCATCGGGGTTTGCGGTATCGTGGTTGTGGGCTTGAGCCTGTTTTTCAAGATCACGCCGCTGGGGCGCGAGATGCGGGCCTGTTCAGCCAACCGGACCGCAGCTATTCTCTGTGGCATTAATACCCGCAACATGGTGACCTTCTCCTTCATGCTCAGTGCGGGCATAGGTGCTCTGGCTGGTTGCGTGATGTCGCCCATTACCTATACCCAGTATGACTCGGGCACGGCCCTGGCTATCAAGGGGTTTACCGTGGCCATTTTAGGCGGCCTGGGCAACTCCATGGGTGCGGTTGCAGCCGGTATCCTATTAGGACTGCTTGAGGCATATTCCGTCTCTATCGTTCCGTTGGCCTTTCAGGATGTTATATCCATTGCTATTCTGCTGATTATTCTCTTTGTCCGTCCGCATGGCCTGTTTGGTTCCAGTGAGGCAGCGAGGTTGACTGAGTTCTGATGAAATCCTCAAAAAGCCTGCCCATAATTATTCTGGTTCTGCTGGTGATTGCTATCCAGATACTGACCCAGGTCACGGAGACAACCTATTACCTGACCCAGCTGACCATGTCGGCCTATTATGCCATGGTGGTCATCGGCCTGTCTGTACTCATGGGCTATGCCGGCCAGATCTCCCTTGGTCATGCCGGATTCTTTGCAATCGGCGGCTACCTGTCTGCTGCCCTGACCACCCATAATCTGGTCGGCCTGCAGGCCAGTCCCGTTATAAAATTTCTTGGTTCCCTGGGTGTGCTGGTCTCGGGTCAGGATCTGTATGGTGAGCAGCTGCTGACCATTGCCCCCTGGCCTGCCTGCTTGTTTGCCGTTTTAGTGGCTGCGGTAATTGCCCTTATCCTCGGTGTGCCGGTGCTCAAGCTCAAAGGCCATTACCTGGCCATGGCTACCGTGGGATTCGGCATTATTATCTTTCGGATTGCCCTGGCCACTGAGTATTTCGGTG
>CAZQKF010000200.1:0-4854 GCA_964593645.1 uncultured Desulfobulbus sp. | reverse complement strand
CCGGTGTCGCCTTTACCGTACCAGGTTGCATGGCGGCCGGGATGAATGTTGACATTGGGCGCTGCCTTGGCCAGTTCTTCAATGGCCGCCTTCATGTCTTCAATTTTCAGATCGCAGATTTTTGCCGCCCATTCCATGGAGTAGCCGCTGACTTCTTTTTTAAGGGCTTCAAATCCTTCACAGTTATTGGCAACAAAATTTTTGTCATAGAGATTATTAACAATGACGTAATTGATCCAGGCCAGCATCAAGGCGGTATCCGTGCCTGGTCTGATGGGCAGGTAAATGTCTGCCTTATTGGCCGGGGCTGAAAAACGTGGATCAACAACAATGAGTTTTGATCCTTTGTTCAGTCCTTCAATAAATTCCCGTACGTGCGAGACATGGACATTCTCGCCGATATGGGAAGCTATCAGAAGCATTGCCTTGGCATTGCCCATGTCATTGTACTGGCGGGTACCTGTTGTTACATAACCAACGGTCTGCAGGTAAGCCAGAGCGGCCGGTCCGACACACTGGTAAAAGGCAGGCTCACTGGTATAGTTTTCCGTACCCATGGCCTTGAAAATACCGCGCATAAACTCAGCAGATGCACCATGATCAAAATAGGCCAGCGCATGGGGACCGTATTTTTTCTTGACGGCCTGCATATTATGGGCAATTTCATCAAAAGCTTCATCCCAGGTAATTTTTGCCCATTTACCTTCTCCGCGTGCACCGACGCGTTTTAAGGGGGTTTTGACCCGATCAGGATCATACACCAGCTGGATCCCGGAGTTACCGCGGGCACAGACCCGGGTACCGTTGACAGGGCTCTTAGGGTTGCCTTCGATTTTGATAAGCTTTCCGTCTTTTACCTTACCGACAATGGGACAGCGCCAGAAACACATCTCGCATACGGAAGTGACTTCCGAAGCACCGATGGAACCTGTTTCCGGGGTAGCGGCCGCCATGGCCGTTGTTGGACGAAACAGGCCTCCTCTGCCTGAGACACCACCGGCAGATGCTGCCATTGCTGCAGCCGTGGCTGCTGACATCTTAAGAAAATGTCGTCTGTTCATGCAAAACCTCCTTCAGGGTTTGATTGAGGCACAGATCAGTAATCCGAGCCAAAAGGTGATAAAAAGAATTTGGCTCGGCATGCACGAGACGCGCATAAAATGCAGGATACCACTGGCTGAGGTGATCCTGCAGAAAAGAGCCTGCTTCTTGGTATTTGTTTTGATCAAGCAACAGAGCGAGAAATGCAAGTTCTATACTAATATGGTCGGGTGATTCGTCGTCCACGGCAGATTCCAGGCCGATTTTCCGGTACATGGCAATGGCTTCGTCATACCCCTGCTGGCGTAGCAGGCCGCTGTTCTGGATATAAATTGAGGCATAGGGAGGAGCTGCAACTCCGCCTGGTCCGTTGATAAAGAGCCGGACATATTCCGCCTGAAGATCAGTGGAGCTGAGGAGGGAGAGATCTTCTCCTTCCTGGTTCGGGGGGGATAAATCCAGATCTGCGTTGAGGAGTTGGAGTGTTGGCGCAAGAGTAGCTGGTGCGTCGTCTTCCGGATAGGTGAAACAGGTCGACAAAAAGTGATACGGATGCTGCGGTTCCATGTTGTGTCCGCTGGTGATGATTCTATTTTCACATGTAAAAAAGCAAAATGAAATATATTTGGCCAGACATCGTACAGGTCTCAACCCATTGTGTCAAATAACTTATAAATTATTTATTTACATTAAAGGAGTTTGTGTTTTCCTCTGTCTTGGAAAGGTTTTGTTACGTTTCAGGTGAAAAAGCGAAAAATTTTCCAAGAGAAAAAAATGGTCAAGCTGGCCGGCGATGAGATTGTAAAGCAGGAGGGAGAACCTCTTCTAAGATATGCTCGTGGTACCAATATTGGGAATGATCAGTAAAAAGAAGATTGTATATGAAGGATAAACCTGTCTCGCTTTGGAGAGAGCAGGGGATACCTTCTCAAGGGATAAAGGATGTACAAAGAAAGGGGATGGGGCACGGCCTGTAATGCCGGTCAGGGAGGCGGAAAATTCAGGTGATAATTAAAATTTAATCATCTGTGGTAAACAGTTCTATAACCTTGACAGCTGCAGTATAGAAGAGGTGCGCATTGTCTTCTTGTACTTTTGCACAAAATTGACCAAACCAGGGACGGAAAATTGTGTGCAGAAATTCATCTTCCGCCTCCATCTGATTTTCCCGGACAAGTGCGGCTAAGAATTCAAGCTCTATGCGAATATGATCACCAGGTTCTGACGCATCTGTGATGTCGTAGCCGTGTTCCCGGTAAAAATCCCGTGTCCTCTCTGTGGATTTTCCTTGCAGGTTACGGTCACCGTCTAAATAAAAGGAGCCATAGGGCGGCGCTATGAGATGGGGAACAGCATTGATAAACAGGCGGGTATATTCGATCTGCAGGGTGTCAATGGGCTGGGTGTCCCGGCTGCGCCAGGCCTGGATTGCATAACGCTCATCCTCAAGTTTCAAAGCATCAAGGAGGTTTTCAAAGGCCTCAAAAAAATCGTCGTTATGGAGTGCGCTGTCAGGGTAGCGCATGGTCAGCGCCAGGAAACCGTAAATGTCGGCCAGTGAACTTTCCTGAGGGGCGGTATTCTCTGTTGGGGTATTATTTTTCATGGAGCGATGCTACATTAAATACGCACTGTTGTCAAACAGGAAGCAGCGAGTTGATCCCCCTGAAGAGGACCTGAATTCCAGGTGTTGTATCGCCTGTCTGAGAAATTATTATCCAACTGCCTGCTGGGCAGGAGGCGGAAATTTCAATGGATATACATGATCATTTCGGATTGAAAAAAGTCTGCAAAACTTCATAGAGAGACCAGCAGTCAGCACAGGCTGCAGTCTCCCGAATGGAGTGCATGGCCAGAGATGGGATACCCACGTCCACAGTTGCAATACCAATTTCTGCTGCAGTCATCGGACCGATGGTTGAACCGCAGGCCATGTCGCTGCGCATGACAAATTCCTGTACTTTAACCCCGGCCCTGCTGCAGAGCCTCCGGAACCGGGCGGCTGTCTCTGCATTAGTGGCATAGCGCTGGTTGGCGTTTCGTTTAATCACCGGTCCATGGTTCATCAGCGGTAGGTGCTGCGGATCATGTTTTGCAGCAAAATTGGGGTGAACGGCATGGGCATTGTCGGCTGATATACACAACGATTCGGCAAGAATGGTTTTCCGTTGTTCTATCTCGGGCAGCAGTCGTTCAAGGGTGTCACGCAAAAAAGGACCCTGGGCACCGGATGTGGATACACTGCCCACCTCTTCGTGGTCGTTGAGGACAATCAGGCAGTTTCTGCCGGTATCCGCCTGCAGCAGGGCCTGCAGGGCGGCATAACAGGAGAGCAGGTTGTCCAGCCTGGCCCCGGTAATGAACTCCTGGTGCAGGCCGGTAAGGGCAGGGGGATTGGCATCGTATAAAAACAGGTCAAAGTCGGTGATTTCGCCAAGGACAGCCAGCGGGTATTGGCCGGAGACCTGATCGTGCAGCACCTTGTGAAAGCCGTCGCTCATGGCATCGCTTAATCCCATGAGGGGAACCAGATCGGTCTGCTTGTTGATCTTTCGACCTTTATTGGCCTCGCGATCAAGATGGATGGCCAGGCTTGGAATAATGCCGATGGGCTGTCTAAAGTCGACAAGGGCCGACTGCAGATGGTTGTCAGCATCGTGCCAGCACACCCGACCGGCCAGGGAGAGTTCCCGGTCAAACCAGGGAGCAAGCAGGGCGCCGCCGTATACTTCAACTCCTAACTGCAGGTAGTTGTGGTTTTCCTGTACCGGGTTAGGCTTCACCTTCAGGCAGGGACTGTCAGTGTGCGCTCCGATGATCTGCAGCGGTTGGGTATGTGCGTCTGCATTCCAGGTAAAGCCGATCAGGCTGGAATCGTTGCGGGTAACAAAATATTTGCCGCTTTCCAGGGAATGCCGGCATTTATCTTCGAAAAGCCGGGTAAAGCCGTTATCCTCCAGGAGTTGCACTGCTGAAGAAACCGCATGAAAGGCAGTGGGAGATGTCTGTATATAATCAAGAAGGTCGGGGATATATTGAGATTGTTCCATAAAAAATGTGTTCCTCTCTCCATTTGCAAGAGTCGGTACCTTTCACATAGGTACGGGGAAGAGACCGACAAAAAAGTTGATGATTCTTGCATGCATCAAACCGATTAAAACCAAAATCCGCAGACAAGAGGCAGAAATTCCCAGGATATTAATAACCAGAGTAAAGAGAACAGAATTTTCTCCTTAGACAATATGAGAATTCACTGTGACCTTGGAGCAGATTGGTAAGGGAACGCTGCAGTTTAACTAAGTCTAACACTTTTCAGCTGTAGGCCCAATATTTTTCGGAAAATTCCAGAGGATACCGGTTGTGGAATGGAAATGGACTGAGGGGGAGAGGCGGTTTGCGAAAAGCTGAAAATACAACAGCGGCTTCCCGGGGGGGGAAGCCGCTGTTGTGGAACATTTACTTCTTCTGCCAGGCCCAGCGGTTGACTGCCAGGGGGACGGCCTTAACTTCTGCCGCCTCAAGAATGGAGCCGTCAAAAACTTTTACGTTTTTGTAGCCCAGGAGATCGTGTAGAACGAAATATCCTGTTGCAGCAGCCAGACCGTGGTTACTGTAGGTAATGATTTCGATACTTTTATCCGTGGGCAGGTGAATTCCCCTGGCCATCTGCTCCAGTTCCTTTTTCGGTCGGAAATAGGAGGGGGAAAAGTCAATTCCGGCAATGGTCATGTAGGATTCCGGCCAGAGCAGTGCACCGGGAATATGTCCGTAACGGCTAATCTCACTTTTCTTTTCATGGCCAAAGTATTGATC
>CAZQKF010000199.1:0-4875 GCA_964593645.1 uncultured Desulfobulbus sp. | reverse complement strand
GCCGATTCCACCCTGCTTACCAAAATACTCTATACCTGTATTGGACTGGGGTGTTTCGAGGCTGCATACGGAATGTTGCAGGTCTTCAACCCTGATCTGGGCGTACTCTGGTTATCCGACATACGGTCGTTCCGGGGAATGGCCCGGGGCACCATTATCTACAAAAACCAATACGCCTCTCTTTTGAATATGTGTTGGCCCCTGGCAATCGGAGCGGCCCTGCTCCAGTTTAAAAAGATCAGCCCTCTTCCTGTCCGGAAGCATAAACGAAAATTGAGCCATGCACTGGCCGAACGTCTCACCACTGAATTTTTGCTGGGCTTTTTTTTACTTTTTCCGGCCTCATTCATGGTCATGGTGGTTTTATTTTCCCAGTCAAGGGGGGGCACCATTGCCATAGGAGTGATCATGGTCTTACTTCTTTTTTTCCTGCCGCTGGCACGAATAAACAAGATACGACTTACATCCAGTCTTCTTTTCTTTACTGTATTTTACGGCTCTGTGGTCGGATTCTCCTCGGTACTCACCCGGTTTCTGCAAATCGGTGACTCCGGTCTGGCCCGGATCAACCTTTATCTTGCAAGCCTGCCCATGCTGTATGATCATCTGCTTGCCGGTATCGGCATTGAAGCCTATGAGCTGCTCTCTCCGATCTACCTCAAACACTTTTCCGAACATATCCTGTACTCCCGGGCGCATAACGAATATCTGGAACTGGCTATTGAACTGGGCCTGCCCATGGCGGTGTTGTTCTTTGCATCTCTGTTTACCGCTGTTGTGCTTCAGGCAAAAAAACTTGCCCGGTACAGAGCAAAAAAACTACCTGATGTTCCCTCCCCTGTTCTCATTGCCATTGCCTCTCTCTGTGCTGTTGCCGGTTTTTTGTTTCACGGTCTTGCAGATTTCGGCTGGCACCTGCCTGCCAATATGGTCTATGCTGTAACGCTTGTTGTACTGATCAATCACGGGATTTGCAGATTCCATGAACGCTCTCCATCTGCAGCAACCCGGCAGGCCGGGTAAAATTAATGACCACAGCATCGTATATTGACATTCACTGCCATCTCCTGCCCGGTGTTGATGACGGGCCTGCAACTCTTGCCCTCAGCCTGGACATGGCCCGACAGCTTGCAGACGGCGGAGTTGCCCACGTCTTTGCTACTCCGCACCATATCTGCGGTACTGCCTGGTCACATCCGGCTGATGACATTCGCCTGCAGGTCAAGGATCTGCAGGCGGCGGTTGATCAGCACAATATTGCCTTAAATGTACTCTCAGGGATGGAAATTGCCCTGCATCACCATCTGATGCAGGAGTTTGAACGAACGGAGCTGCTCCCTTTAGGTGCGAGCAATTTGTACCTATTGGAACCCCCTTTTCACCAGTTTAATGAGAACCTGCTTGATGTAGTGTTCTCCTTTAAAAAAAGCGGTAAAGATGTTATACTTGCGCATCCGGAACGAATACCTTTTTTTCAGAAAAATACTGCACAGCTTCTGCAACTTACTGATCAGGGTATCCTTGTCCAGGCCAATATCGGCAGCCTGCTTGGTGAATTCGGTAAAGCGAGCAAAAAAACTGCCAGGTATCTTGTAAAACATGATGCTCTTCATTTTGTCGCCTCGGATTCCCATAGTCCGGAAAACCGCAACCCCCCAAACCGCGACCAATGGCTGCAGCTTGAGCATGTTCTTGGTGTTGAGCTGACCCGACGAGTCTGCATAGAGAATCCAACCAGGTTACTCGGAGCACCGGTGGAAGAGAGTACTGTCCCAACCGGCAATGACTTACCCTGTGATGCGAACACCTCAGAATCAACTATTAAGAGTATGAACACCCTTTATGAATAACTCTGAACCCAATAATCCAAACCAGCAGTTGGTGGCTAACCCTCAAGGGAATCAGCAAAATCTCCCTTCTGTGGATTACCGCGAAATAATCCCGCCTGCACCGGAAGAAGAAATCCATTTACGGGACTATCTTGATGTGCTTATCCGGCGTAAATGGGTTGTCATCATCTTTCTCCTGGTGACCTTTTTTTCAACTGCTGTCTTTACCCTGACCAGTACGCCGCTGTTTGTCGGTAAAGGCGTTATAAAAACCTCAGCTTCTGAGGGCCGACTGACCAACTTTGAGGATATCCAGAAGGTTGCGCTTAAATCAATGGAGTTTCAGGAAACTCAGGTTCGCCTCTTAAAGAGTGAGCAGATGAGCCTGCGTATTGCTGATAAACTGGATCTGCGCAATAAGGCCCTGTTTAATCCTGAAATTGCAGCAGAAGAGGAAAAAGAAACCTCGTTTGGCGACCTTATCCGGCAGACACTTTCATCAATACGCAACTTTATCCGTTTCAGCTCTGACGAGGACACTGAAAACAGTGTAAACGAGGAAGGCAAACAACGATTGCTGGTTGACGGTATAGTTAAAAAACTTCAGAAAAATCTCAACATATCACCTGTTCGCAACAGCGAGCTGATTGAAATTACCTACGAATCACCGGATGCACAGCTGGCTGCGCAAATTGTGAACACGGCCATGGACGAGTTCATCAATATGCACCTTGACAGCAATATTGCGTCTTCAAAAACAGCAGCAAAATTTCTTGATAAACAGATAAAATCCGCCCAGATCAAACTTGAAAAATCCGAAAAAGAACTGAACAATTTTTCCCGTAAAGCCGGCCTGGTTTCCATGGATCCCAAGCTGAACCTGATCATGCGTCAGCTTGAGGAACTCAACGATGCCCTGGCTAAAGCTCGAGCCGAACGTATTGGTAAAGAGGCCCTGTACCAGCAGGCAATCAGCGAAGATAATCAGAACCTGACTCAGATCCTTCAGGATGACCTTATAAAAGATCTGAAAAGCCAGAATGCAACCCTGCAGGCAGAGTATCAGGATCTTTCCACTACCTTTAAGCCCGCGTACCCTAAGATGCAGCAGTTACGGGCCAAGATGGAGGATATAGAACAGCGCATTGCTGCGGAGAAACAGCGCATTATTGACTCCATCAAAAATGACTACGAGGCAGCAGAGAAAAAACAGCAATATCTGCAGATCAAGGCTGAAGAGCAGAAAAAGCTGGCCATTGATTTAAACGATAAAGCCACCCAGTACAAGATCCTGCTGCGTGAGGTGGAGACAAACAAGAGCATCTACCAGAGTCTGCTGCAACGCTCTAAAGAAGTAGAGGCCTCTCTTGGTGCGGCAGTTACTAATCTCCAGATTATTGACCGTGCCCGCATTCCTCTGTATCCGGCAAAGCCGAAAGTCAGGAGGAATCTGCTGCTTGGCCTGCTGTTGGGAATGTTCGGTGGTGTTGGCATGGCGTTTCTCCTTGAATACCTCGATGATACCATTAAAAATCCTGACGAACTTATCAACAGGTTTCATATTCCAGTGCTGGGTTTAATCCCGTTTGATAAAGAGCATGAAGAAGATCGAAGGGCCATGGCGCTGACCTATTATAATTTTCCGCGCTCACCGGTTGCAGAGTCGATCCGAACGGCTATTACCTCCATTGAGCTCTCTGCCGCAGAACAGCCGCCCAAAACAATCCTCATTACCAGTGTGCTGCCCGGTGCAGGCAAGAGTACCCTGTCAAGCAATACGGCCCTTTCATACCTGTCCTCAGGGGAAAGGTGCCTGATTATTGATGCGGATCTCCGGAAACCCAGTCTGCACAAGGTCTTTGGTACGGACAGTAAAGATATCGGACTTTCCAGCGTACTCAGCGGTATGAATACCCTGCAGGAGGTTATCTGCAAAACAGAGTATGAAGGCCTTGATTTCATCCCCAGCGGCCCTCTACCGCCTACTCCAGCAGAACTCATTGCCTCCAGCCGCATGCGCAAACTCCTTAAATCAGTGAGTGAGCATTACAGCCATATTATTCTGGACGGCCCTCCATATCAGGGGTTTGCCGAGATCCTGGTTCTGGCCAACATGGTTGACGGTTTGATTCTTGTTACCGTGGAAGGTGATACCCCCCGGGACGGTGTAAAGCATTTTCGCCGTTCAGTGCTCAATGTCGGCGGCCGGATAATTGGCGCAGTCGTCAACAAAGCAGGACGGCACAAGGGCTATGGTTCATACAGTAAGTACAGTGATTACGCCTACAGTTATAACTATCAGTACGGCACCAAATCATTGGACGGCTGACCCCGGATGTTTTTGTTTTTTCTGAGCTGCACGACGTAATGAAACTCTCCACATCGTCTGCTCTGCGCATCATACTGTTTATAGGCCTTATCGGCCTGGCCCTGTTTGACCTGCGGATTGCAGTAGTGGCCCAGAGTTCATACAGCGGCCAGTCCAAGAGTGCTGCTATACGAAAATATCAGCAGCAGCCCCGACTCCTGGTTACCTACGGAAGACAGGCCATTCTGGGCGAAGGCGACTTGGGGGCTGCGCAGCGCTTTTACCAGAGGGCCTTACTTTCCAATCCCTACTATATTCCTGCCTGGCTTGCCTTAAGTGAGCTGCGCAGTGATGAAGGCCAGGCAAAACTAGCCGGAAGAATCCTTGAGTATGCAGACCGTCTGACCCGAGACGTTACCCGCTGGCGTTGGGACAAGGCAATGCTCGCCTATCAGCTGAACCGAATTGATATCCTGTCCAGTGATCTGGCGTGGCTGCTGCGCGAAAAGAGCGCCACAGGTGAAACAAAGCAAAAGGCGGTTAAACTGGCCTTTACTCTCTGGCCGGAACCGGTCAAACTGGTTGAAGCCATAGGAAAAGAAAACAGTGTGCCCCTGTTTCGCCAGGCTGTTCGTGCAAAAAACCTTGCTGCAGCTGCCTACATCTGGCCGATTATTGACCAGACAGAACCTGAAACAGCACTTGTACTGCCCTATATCAACCTGCTGATCAGCAGCA
>CAZQKF010000198.1:0-4884 GCA_964593645.1 uncultured Desulfobulbus sp. | reverse complement strand
GTGTATATGGTAAATTAATCAACACCTTTGGCTCGGAATTTACCCTGCTTCTTGAAACCCCCATTGCAGATATCTCTGCAGTCTCATCCATGCTGGCCGAGGCGGTGAAAAGGGTACGGGCCGACAAGGTATACCGGACTCCGGGGTTTGACGGTGAATTCGGGGTGATCAAGGTGTTCAGCGACGAGGAACGGGTATCCTTTGGCGGTCAACTCAGCCTGTTTGGCATTACTCCGGCAAAACCGCGTAAAAAAAAAGCTAAGCCGCGCCCTGTTTTTACCCTGAAACCGCAGTCTGAAACAAAACACCAACCCCAAGTCCTTAATGAGCAGCAGCAGGCCGCTGTTGCAGGCAATGCCAACTGCATTCTGGTCAAGGCCGGACCTGGAACCGGCAAGACCCATACCCTGATACAGCGGGTGAAACGTCTGCTGGCAGCAGGGCAGGGGCCTGTAACGGTAATCACCTTTACCCGTAAAGCTGCCGCGGAGATTCGCAACCGGCTTGTACAGGTTCAGAAAGCCGATACTTTGCTCCGGGTTGATACCTTCCACGGTTTTTGTCTGCACTGGCTGCGACACGATGATCCGGATCTTACGCTCGTCGGTCCGGAAATGCGTACCAGCCTCTTTAAACGGGCGTATCCGGATCTTTCTGCCGGGCAGCGCAGGAATCTGCAGCGGGATATAGGGCTCTTTCTTGCTGAGCAGGAGCGGCTGCCCCGGACAATTCCTGCATCGATGCAGCCGTTTTTTTCTGCGCTCAGGCAGCGAAATTTGTTAGATCTTGATGAGATTATCCCGGCCTGTACTGCGCTGATGGATGAGAACAGCGTGTTTGCAGGTCAACTCCGCTCCGCAGTCGGTCATCTGCTGGTAGATGAGTTCCAGGATCTTAATGCGGGTCAGTATGCATTAGTACAGATGTTGGCCGAGTCCTGTTCAATCTTTGCCATCGGCGATCCCAACCAGGCCATTTACGGTTTTCGGGGATCACGCCCTGTCTGGTTTCATCGCTTTATCAAATCGCTCCATCCCAAACTTTACTCACTCTCCCTGAACTACCGCAGCGGATCAGATATCCTCAAGGCCGCAGACAGGGTAATTGCCTGTAACGCTCAACAGAAAATACAGGAACCGGCAGTTGCTGCCGGTTCTAACCGCGGAGTGATATACCAGTACAGAGCCACAGATCCCGGGGCAGAGGCTGCATATATTGCCGGGCAGATCCAGCGCCTTGTCGGCGGTACTTCCCACCGGGAAATAGACCAGCTGGCAGAGGGGCGCAGCGGCAGTTTTGCTTTGTCTGATATTGCAGTGCTGTACCGAACCGGCAGGCAGGCAGAGTGTATTGCCAAGGCCCTGGCCAGGCGTTCTCTGCCCTGTCAGGTAGTAGATGTCAGCCCCTTTTATACGACTGGTGAGACCCGGATTCTCTTTTACCGTATTCTCCTTGCCGCAGGATCTGTTGACAGGGCTGAGCTGCTGTTTCTGCTGGCCCGGGAGCAGGGGATCGGAGTTCGGGCTCTGGAAGCCGTTGATTGTCTGTTGCCTGACAACGGTGCAAGTCCACTGGAGAGGCTGCAGGATGTGCTGCATCAGCTTGAGCCAAAATTGCAACAAAGAATTTGTGCTATGCTGGATAAGGGCCTGCAATGTGCGCAGACTGCGGAAAAAAAATCCGTTGCCGCTGCAATGAACCTGCTGATTGACCTGTATGAAATGGATCAGAACAAGCCGGATCTGATTCGGTTGCAGGAAATGGCCGTATCAGCTGTTTCTCTTCCCTCATTTGCCGATCAGCTCAGGCGCAGTCAAGATAGTATTGTCTACGATGACCGGGCTGAATCTGTGCTGCTGGCAACGCTCCATGCCGCAAAGGGATTAGAGTTTGAGGTGGTATTTTTAGCCGGTTGTGAGGAGGGACTGCTGCCTTTGACCCCACGGGAGAAGCTTTCTTCTGAGGATGATGAAGAACATCTTCAGGAAGAACGGCGGCTCTTTTTTGTCGGAATGACCCGGGCGGCAAAGGTGCTGTACCTGACTGGAGCCGGGCAGCGAACCAATTTTTTAGGCAACAGTCAACAATTGCCCTCGCGTTTTACAGCGGAAATTCCAGCTGCACTGATCAGCCCGCTTCCTGATCCTGCAGAAAAAAAAGGTAAAAAGTCTACGCTCAAACAGCTGATGTTATTCTGATATGATGCCCGATAGAGAACAGAAGCTGTTGACCAGGATTCGTGAGCTTGAACAAAAGGTTCAGCAGCTTGAGTCAAAGGCACGTCGGGCTGACTCTGATAACCAGGCTAAATCTGATTTTCTGGCCATGATCAGCCATGAGATCCGAACGCCGATGAACGGAGTTATCGGGCTCAGCGAGCTGCTCCTGGATACCGAACTTGCACCCAAACAGCAGCAGTTCAGCAAGCTGATTCTATCCTCGGCCCGCAGTCTGCTGACTCTGATTAACAGCCTGCTTGACTTCAGCAAAATTGAAGCTGACAAGATGCGTCTTGAGATGCAGCCTTTTGATCTTCAGGTGCTGCTGCAAGAGGTCACAACCCTGTACGGACTTTCAGGAAAACGTAAGGGATTGGATGTTGAGCTTGATCTGCAGTTCACCCCGGCCGGGAGTTATCTGGGGGATGAATATCGTATCCGCCAGATTCTGGTGAACTTGCTTGGCAATGCCATTAAATTTACCGATCAGGGTAAGGTCGTGCTCTCCGTAATAACAGATCAGGCCGCGCCTGAATGGATACGTTTTACGGTAACTGATACCGGGGTCGGTATTGCCCATGATAAACAGGATCTGTTGTTTGATCCCTTTGCCCAGGTGGACAGCTCAGTAACCCGGCAATACAGCGGAACCGGGCTGGGGCTTACGATCAGCAGGAAGCTGGTGGAACTTATGGGCGGCACCATGGGCTTTGCATCAAAGCCCGGCAAGGGCAGTTCTTTCTGGTTTACCCTGCATTTATCCCAGTCGGACAGTGCTAAGATTCAGCACCCGTCAGCGGGAGAAGGGGCAAGGCCCGAACAGGAAATGTTGCCTGAGAACAGAACCCGTTCAGCGCGAATACTTATTGTTGATGACGATGAAACAAATCGAATGGTTCTGGAAGAGATCTTTCGTAAAACTGAGGCCGAGGTTACCAGTGCTGAAAATGGAAAACCGGCTGTGGAATTATGTGAACACCAGTTTTTTGATCTTATTTTAATGGATTGCCGGATGCCGGTTATGGATGGGTTTGAGGCCGTCGGACATATTAGAAAGCAGCAGCGTTTACTTGGCAGGTCCGGCAGCATCATCATCGCTCTTACTGCCGACGGAACCCGGGATGCGGAAAAAAAATGCAGTGCAGTCGGTATGGACGGATATTTGTTGAAACCCCTTGATACCCAGGAACTGCAGAACGTGTTGAATGCCCGGCTTCCGGATTTCAAGCTGAATATTTTGCCGAAGCAGGACCGCGGAGAGGATAGGGAACTCCAGGAAGGTAAGCGGCAGAGTGTTGTTGATCTGGATGTGCTTGAAAAATTATGTCAAAATATTGGTGATATAAAACCGGTCGTAACAATTTTTCTTCGTCTTCTCCCCCGTCGGTTGCAGGAGCTTGAGCAGGCTGTTGCCGAGCTGGACAGCGCCAGGATCGTCAGTGTTGCCCATACGTTGAAAGGCAGCTGCAGTCAGTTCGGAGCAGTTGGACTAGCTGATCTCTGCGCCGAGGCAGAGCAGATGGCAAAGGAAGAAAACCTCAACGTAATCCGTCAGCAGTTTGACAGAATTTCCCGAACCGCCGGTGAAGTTGCCGGGGTATTACAGGAACAGCTTGATTAATTCTTATAAGTACCGCACAATAGAACAAACCCTACCTGCAACCATAGAATATTGATTCATGAAGCCACTGTCTTTCCATCGCACTACACCGAGAATTCTGGTCGTTGATGACGATGAAGTCATCCGTCTGCTTTTGCACCAGTTTCTCGAGGGTGCCGGCTATGATGTCGTTGAGGCCGTTGACGGCTATCAGGCCTTAGAGCAGGTAACCGGCAGCAGTTTTGATCTGGTTATTATGGATATTGCCATGCCCGGTATAGATGGGCCCGGGGTGTGTGAACAGATCAGCACGACCATGAAAAGCCCGCCTCCGGTATTGATGATCACGGCTCTTGACGATGAAGAAAGTGTTGAGCGAACCTTTAAGGCCGGAGCCATCGATTATATCCGCAAGCCCATCCGCTGGTCGGTCCTGAAAAACCGTATTCGCTACATTATTGGTTCCTATCGTTCCAAGCTTGAACTTGAGAGTCTGTCCAGAAGCTATGAGCTGATTCTTGATGCGGCGGCCAACGGGATCTGCGGCCTGGATAACCTTAAGCGGATTTCCTATATAAACCCGGCAGCCCTTTCCATGCTCGGCTATGAGCGGCCCGAAGTCGTAGGTCGGCCCTATGAAGAGGTGATTAAACTGTCCCTGCCCGGGACAGATACCTTTGATCAGGACTGCTGTCCTTTTTTTCAGGACACCTCTATCTGGTCATCCCAGCATCTGGATGAGATCCGGATGCAGCGCAAGGACGGCAGTTGTTTTCCTGCGGATTTTCGCTCCACCCCTATTCTGCAGGGCAGTAAGCTGGACGGGGCGGTTCTGGTCTTTCAAGATATTACCCAGCGCCAGCAGGCAGAGGAGATGATTCGCTATCTGGCCAACCATGATTCATTGACCAATCTGCCCAATCGGAATTATTTCCATAAACGACTGCCCCAGGCCATTTCGCTGGCAGAGCGGTACAAGAGAAAATTGTTTCTGCTCTTTATCGACCTGGATCGTTTTAAACCCATTAACGATACCTTTGGCCACGGTGTAGGGGATCAGGTGCT
>CAZQKF010000197.1:0-4889 GCA_964593645.1 uncultured Desulfobulbus sp. | reverse complement strand
AAAAAACCCAATAATAAAATACACAAGAAAAGACGGTAAAAAAATGAGACTGGTGGAAAATCTCAGCACAGAGCAGCTTCATGCCATCATGGAGACCTTGCCCATGGAGGTGACCTTTGTTGATGCCGATGACACTGTTGCCTATTTTAACCGGTTGGATAAAGAAAAGATATTTGCCCGTACCCGCTCTGTTATCGGCCGCAAGGTGCATAAATGTCACCCGGAAAAATCAGTGGACACCGTTCTTAAAATCGTAGAAGGATTTAAGAACAAGACTATGGACAAGGCAGAGTTCTGGATCGATTTTCGTGATGAAAAGATTCTGATCCGCTATTTTCCTGTCTTTAACGACGATGATGAGTATATGGGCGTGTTGGAAGTGACCCAGGAAATTGCCTGGATTCAGAAAATCAAAGGGCAGAAACTACTGCTTGATTGATCAGCCTTGAAACACATTTTTTCAATCAGGCAGACAAAATGATGTATTCCCCATTTTTTCAGGAGCGGCATTGTGGAACTTGTAGACAACGTTGGTGAAAGAGCAATAAAAGAGGTGATTGATGAGCACCCGAAAGTGGGTGAAATCCTGGGAAAATACGATATTGGCTGCATCGAATGCTCCATAGGTACCTGTCAATTCAAAGAAGTCGTCAAGATCCATTTTCTCGGTGATGAGGTGGAGCAGCAGATTGAAAAGGAGATTAATGAATATCTTCTGTCCGTAAAGAACAAATAACCCCTGGATAACAATGTGAGCCCGGTATCAATTTATGATACGTTCATTGTTGAACGTATCAACAGAGCCTGCATGGTTCAATTTGCCGTTTCCCTCATTCAACTTTACATTAGGCCTCACGGTTCATGACATTTCTCATATCTATTATTCGCCATAAGCATCTGGTAATCCTTTCTTTTCTGATAGTTGTCATTCTGGCCGGTACCGGGCTGCGTCATCTGGAATTTGTCTCAGATATCAGGGTATTTTTCAGTAAGGACAATCCGGAGCTGCAAAATCTTAATGCCTTTGAGCGGGCCTTTGCCAAAAAAGAGGCCCTGCTGCTGGTCGTTGTGCCGAACAACAATGACATCTTCACTGCAGAAACCCTCCAGGCCGTTGATGAGCTCACCCGGGCGGCCTGGGAGTTGCCGACATCCACCAGGGTCAACTCCATCACCAATTTTATTCATACCTATGCCCAAGGTGATGAACTCATTGTTGAAGACCTGGTTAAAAATCCCGCCTCGCTGACCCCGGAGCAGCTGCAGACTATCAAGACATTTGCCCTGTCAGAGCCCCTGCTGCTGCGCACACTGGTCTCCCCTGCCGGCGATGTTGCCGTTGTGGCGGTAACTACCCATATTCCGGAGGGTGAATCAGGCAACAGTACACATCTCACTGCTCAGGCCCGTGAACTTGCCGGGCAGGTTGAGCAGAAACACCAGGATCTGAAAATCCTGGTCACGGGCGATGAAATTTTCAATGCCGCATTCAGTCAGATCAGCCGTAATGACATGAAAAATCTTTACCCGATCATGCTGCTGGTCATGGTCGTAATGATGATGATCATGGTCAGATCCACAGCCGGGCTGATTTCAACCCTGATTATTCTATTTGCCTCTGCCGTAACGGCCATGGGTATTGCCGGATACCTGGGTATTAAACTGACAACCGCCTCCACTGCCGCACCTGTGATCATTCTCACCCTTGCCGTGGCAGACTCTATTCATATCATTGTCTCCATGCTCTTTTACATGCGTAAAGGTAAAAGTAAAGACGAGGCCATTGTTGAGGCGATCACTGTTAATTTTCAACCCATATTCCTTACCAGCCTGACCACGGCAATCGGTTTTCTGACCATGCTCACCTCGGATTCCCCGCCATTCCGGGATCTGGGCATCATTGTTGCCATTGGCGTGACCCTGGCCTTTCTGTTCTCTGTGCTTGTGCTGCCTGCCCTGCTTTCCGTCCTGCCCGTTTCTGCCAAAAATATCGATACAGAGAGCAGCCACCATATACCCATCATTCCTATCAGCAGATTTCTTATTCGTCACAAGAGTGGATTTTTCTGGTTCATGGCCGGACTGTTTCTGCTCCTCTCCCTGGGGATACCGAGGATCGAATTCTACGATAAATTTATTGAATACTTTGACAAAGACTACGAGGTTCGCCAGGTAGCGGATTTTCTGGAAGACAAGATGTCAGGCCTGAGCAAGATTCGCTACCTGATGAATTCCGGCGAGGAGGGAGGGATCAACGATCCTGCGTTTTTGACAACGGTAGATAAATTCAGCAAGTGGTGCCTTAAGCAGCCCGAGGTCGTCAAGGTCTCTTCCTTTGTCCACACCGTGAAACGACTCAATAAAAACATGCATGGTGATGACCAGGCATTTTACACAATCCCGGAGAGCAGAGAACTGGCAGCCCAGTATCTGCTTTTGTATGAGATGTCACTGCCCTTTGGCCAGGATCTCGACAATGTCATCACGCCGGACCGCTCCGCTATCAGCCTTTCTGTGCTGGTCAAGCGGATATCCACCCTGCAGCTGACCAGACTTGAGGACAGGGCCGCCGCCTGGCTTAAAGCAAACGCACCACCTGCCATGCAGGCACAGCCCACCGGAGTCGGCAGCATGTTTGCCCATATTTCCGAGCGCAATATCAAGAGTATGCTCAAGAGTACCAGTATTGCCCTGGTGGTTATTTCTCTTATCCTGGTTGTGTCCTTTCGCAGCTGGAAGTTTGGGTTATTCAGCCTGCTGCCCAATATTGTTCCAGCCTTTATGACCTTTGGTTTATGGGGACTGCTGGTGGGTTATATCAACATGGCCGTCTCATTTATTGCAGCCATGAGCCTTGGGATTGTTGTGGACGATACTGTCCATTTTATCAGCAAATACCTCCGGGCCCGGCGCGGCTTAAAGCTCTCTCCCGTCGAATCGCTTGAATTTGCCTTTCAGACGGTTGGGGTTGCACTTATCACGACCTCAGTCATTCTGGCGGCCGGCTTTTGCGTACTGGCCTTTTCAGGATTTGAACTCAATGCCACCATGGGCATTCTCATGGCAATCACCATTGTCTTTGCTCTGTTTGCCGATTTCTTTTTTCTTCCCTATTTACTACTGAAGATTGATGACCAATCTACCTGAACCACGGGCAGTCAGAGACCGGAGCAATAGTAAGATCCGTCATGCTGTCGTCTTGTAAAGTACGATTCCTGCTCTTTCGGCTGATCTTTGTGTAAACCCAACGGGTTGTGCCCTGTTGCCACCGGCCGCTCGAAGCTGCTCCCTTTTCAGGGCCGAAATCTATGACCATGGCCTGACCCCAGGCATAATTTTTAAATCCGGCGCCGATGGCAATAGTAAAATCTCCCAGGGAATAGGCCACCATTTTTTCCTTTTCATCTATGATATGGGTGGTGATAATACCTGGAACATGGGAATGGTGGCCGACAATAAGGTCAAACTGTCCAAGCAACTCCTTTGCCCGCTCAATCTGCATCTGATTTGGGTAAAGCTCCAGTTCATAACACCAGTGAGGATAAAAGATCGTAAAGGTCTTGCCTGCATCCGGCCGGGTAGTCCCAACCCCGGCCAGGTACGTCTGTTTCTGATTTGACCATTCCGTGGCGGCATATATTTCAATATGCCCCTCAATACATGTGGAGGGCCTGGACGCACTGCCGATCACCCGAAATCCATGCTGCTCAAGATAGGCATTGTTTGTGTTAAAATTCTCTCGGCCAAAGTCTGCGGCGTGATTGTTGGCACAGGAGAGAATGATCTTTTCAGGAGGAAGAATACAGCTGATCAGTTCAAGAATATCTTTTCCATGGTGCTGGGCCAGCAGCCCTTTTTTTACTGAGGCAAATAACGATCCTTCAAAATTGGCCACCAGATAATCAATACCCGTAAAAAAATCGAGCAGAGACGGATCAAGGCTGCAGCTTTTTCCATGCAGCGGCATGAGATCACCGATAAAGCCTATTCGGATCTGCGGATCAATTTCAGTCAGGGTGATAGGATTTGCACAGGCAGCTACCAGTGTTTTATTACCTGCAGAGGGCCCGAGAATATTATTTTTTACTACCTGTACAAATTCCACCGGTGCATACGGGATTGCAAAAAATCGAATTTCCGGTTCCTCTGCCTGCTGCCTGCTGCGCTGCCTGATCAGAAAAAGTGGAAACAACAGGTAATAAGGGGCAGCCAGCAGGGCGGCCGAGCCGACGGTTGTCAACAGTTCCGGAGTCTGCATATACCAGTGTACCACAACCATGAAACAGAGCATCAGGCTGCCGGCTCCCAGGCTTGCATACACAAAACGCTGCAAATTATTGCGTCCGAAATCAAAGAAAAACTGCATGAGCCAGGCAGAACAGAGCGTGGCGAAAAAACACACTCCCCCCTGGGCCAGAGCAGCCTGAAATGCCCGGGAAAAACCATGCTCCGCATTAACATAATAGGTTACACTGCCGTGAATCAGCAGGGCAATGAGCCCCACCGCAAGCGCGAGCCGTATCTTTTTAATTTTTGAATTCATGCGTATTTTATGGTGCTGTACCAAGCTACACCTAATTTGGTGATCGACAGAATTGAGTTATGAAATGTTGACAAAAACGACAACAGGAATTATTATTTAACATATTGAACTGTCGACACAGTAATCTGAACAGATTCGTACATAAACTACAATGGAGGAGTGGATGGTACATAAATTAAAGGCAGGTGCATGTTGCCTGGCATTATGCCTCATTATGATAGTGCAGGCCAATGCGGCTGAAACCACAACTGAGCAGACTTCCCCATTTGACCCGACAGCAGATAAAGTGCTCAAGTCGATGGATGCTTACCTGGAAGCACATAAAAGCCTGGCCATAAAGGGCGAG
>CAZQKF010000196.1:0-4898 GCA_964593645.1 uncultured Desulfobulbus sp. | reverse complement strand
GAGTATCCGCAGTTCTCCCTGAATGGGACAGACAATATGTGGATCATGAAACCCGGTGGAATGTCGAGGGGGAGGGGCATAAAAATATATAAGAATTTGACGAAGATGCTGGATTTCTTTAAAAATAAGGATACACCATGAGTAGTAATGAAATACATCGAGAATCCATTAATAATGTCAAAGAGAAAATTCGATATCCGCCAATGGGTTCTCGTGACAGATTGGAATCCTCTAACAATATGATTTTTCCAAGAGTCTTACATTCGTTTTGCTGCCCAAGACTACGAAAAGGGTCCTGCAAAAAACCGCTACTCACACCTGACAAATAACTCAGTGGCAAAGTATTTCAAGAAAGATGATAACCGGATTGAAGGAAACATGTGGGATGAGAACAGGGCACCCATGGTGAAACGCTGTTCAGATTCCGGAGCCAGGTATCCGAAACCAAAGGGGATGTCGGCAGTCTCTGTAAAGCCCAGGGCCACAGTGGCCAGCCGGGCTTCGGGGATGGAGTCTAAGGGAGCAGCAGGCAGAGCTGTCCGGGCCATCAGCTGCAGGCACGTATTTACGGGCAGGGCCAGCACCAGGTGATGGCTGCGCAGTTCCAGCTGGCCGGTACGCACCAGCCAGCCTTCCTCGGTCTGTTCAATGGACCGGGCCTCGGTGCGGTACATGATCTCCCGGTTCAGGGCAAGTTTACCGGCCATGGCCTGGGGCAGCCGTTCCATACCGGCGCTGAAGCTGGTCATGGCAGGCAGTCCTTTTTTTTCTTTGCCCTTTTTTTGGGCCCGCATTTTTTTGAACACACCCCTGATAACGGATCCGTGTTCTTGCTCCAGTGCGCAGATCCCCGGCATAACCGCCTCAATTTTTAATCGATTGGTATCTCCGGCATAGGTGCCGGTGAATACGGCATCGGCAAAGGGCAGCAGGGCCTTGCCGAACCGGTGCTCTACCCAGGCGGCAACCGTGGGTTCGCCTGCCAGGGGCTTTTTCCAGAGATCGGCAAGGATCCGCATTTTGGCAGACAGGGGAATGAGCGGTGCCTTCAGGATTTTGCCTGGTTGCTGGGGAATAACCTGCAGCTTGCCGTCCAGGCAGACGTAGCGGACAAATTCGGCCAGCGGTGCCTTTTCAACTTCTTGCTCAAGGCCTGCTTCATGGATCAGAACTCGGCTCTCCAGACAGTTATCTAAAAATCCATGGGCGCCACCCTCGGCAAGATATCCTTCTTCCAGGTGAGAGCGCACCGCGCCGCCGGGATGATCGCCCTGCTCAAGCACCAGCAGGGAAATATCAGGCTGTTTATGCTTGAGAAAGGTTGCAACCGCAAGTCCCGACAGACCGGCACCGATGATCAGGACTTCCTCTGATGGTTTGGCCATTGTAAGTCTCGTAAAACGCGTTTTCAGATTCAATATGCACAGGCAGGGATCCGGGTAGAACAAGTCAGTGGCGCTGGTGTGCTTCCTGCCTGTTCACGGTCTTGACACCTGCACAATCATGGTTACCATATTGCGCCAGTAACGTACCTATACCCAATATATATACAGCAAACCATAAAAAAGAGGAACGCGATCATGACTTCAAAGGTTGAAACCAAACAGTTTCAGGCAGAAACCAGAAAAGTTCTCGATATTGTCATTAACTCGCTCTACACCGAGCGGGATATCTTTGTCCGTGAACTGATTTCCAATTCCGCCGATGCGTTGGAAAAATTCCGCCATCTCTCCCTTACCGAGCAGCCGGAATTTGACGCGCATATGCCCCTTGAGATCAATGTTGACTGCGATGACAAAAAACATACCCTGACCATCACCGATACTGGTATCGGCATGACTGCTGAAGAACTGGAGACCAACCTGGGCACTATTGCTCATTCCGGTTCCGGCAATTTTCTTGAAGAGCTTGCCGAGGCCGCCAAAAAAGATGTCAGCCTGATCGGTCAGTTCGGGGTCGGCTTTTATTCTGCATTTATGGCCGCAGAAAAGGTCACGGTGCAGACGCGCTCCTGGGATGGCAGTGACGGTCATGAGTGGCAGTCCGACGGCGGTGGTACCTATACCATCAGCCCCTGCGACGGCCTGCATCGGGGTACCAAGATAATTATTGAGCTGAAAGAAGACGCCCATGAGTATGGGCAGAAGTTTACCCTTGAGCGCATCATCAAGCAGTACTCCACCTTTATTCCCTTTCCAGTCAAGGTTGAAGGAAAAAAGGTCAACACGGTAGAGGCCATCTGGACCCGTTCCAAGAGTGAAATCAGTGACGAAGAGTATGCTGAATTTTATAAGTTTATCGGTAATGCAGTTGATGAACCCACCTACCGCCTCCACTTTGCAGCTGACGCGCCGCTGGCCATCAATGCCCTGCTCTTTGTTCCCAGGGAAAATTTTGAAAATATGGGCATGGGCCGCATGCAGCCCGGCGTCAATCTGTACTGCCAGAAGGTGCTCATTGATCAGCACAGCGAAAATATCCTGCCTGAGTGGCTGCGTTTTGTCAAAGGTGTGGTGGATTCCGAAGACCTTCCCTTAAATATTTCCCGTCAGTCTCTGCAGGACAATGCCCTGGTTATGAAGCTGCGCCGGGTTATTACCAAGCGTTTTCTTAAATATCTGGCTGAAGAGGCCAAGAAGGACGCGGAAAAATACCAGGAGTTCTGGAAGACCTTTGGTTTGTTTTTAAAAGAGGGTGTGACCACGGATTTCGAGTTTCAGAAGGAACTGGCCAAGCTGCTGCGCTTTGAATCCTCTGCAGCAGATCCCGGCACCATGATTGCACTTGATGAATATGTAGAGCGAATGAAAGAGGGTCAGGATGCAATTTATTACATCAACGGCCCGAGCCGGGGAGCCATTGAAAACGGCCCGTATGTGGAGATGTTTACAAAGCGTGAGGTTGAAATCCTCTATACCCTGGAGCCCATTGATGATTTTGTTCTCTCGCATCTGGGTAAATATGACGGTAAAAAATTGGTCTCTGCTGATCAGGCGGATCTGCGTCTGCCCGAAACAACGGATGAAGACGCTGCGGATAAGGAAGATGAAAACAAGGAAGCCCTGCCTGAAGAAATCCAGCAGTCTCTGTGCAAGTGGATGAAGGAGATCCTGGCCGATAAGGTCAAGGAGGTGAAGCCGTCATCACGTCTGGTGGACAGTCCGGCCATGATTGTCAACGTGGACGGCCTGATGACCTCATCCATGGAGCGGATCATGATGGCCCAGGGTGCACCTGAAGAGCAGATGGCCATGGGCGGAAAAAAGGATATGGAGATTAACCCGGCCAGCCGGCTTATCAGAAATCTGGCAGATCTGCGCGTTAAAAACCAGGACTTGGCTCGGGATATGGTAGAGCAGATTTTTGATAATGCCATGATCCAGGCCGGGCTGCTGGTTGATCCGCAGCAGATGGTCAAGCGCAACTACCGTATTTTAGAGCAGATGGCAGGCGATAAATAAAGGTTTAAGGGAAAGGGCATACAGTGTAAGGTGGCAAAAAAATGAGCGACACCTTTACCATGTATCTTTAGAGTACCTTGAAAAATTAAGATTTTCGTTCGAAATCCAGGCATGCGAAAAATTTTACCGCAGGCATATACATGATATTCCGAGGATAAAATTTTTCGCTTAACGCAGAGGTCGGGCGAAAAGACAATTTTGCAAGGCACTCTTTACTTATTTTCTGGAGGATCCCCAATGCGACGCGTGTTTATTAGTCTGCTCGCGGCCCTTTTACTTCTTGGTGGCTGTTATTCCAAGCAGGTTCGGCACCTGGCCTCTGATGCCGCATTGATCAAGCCGGGCCAGTCAACCCGACAGGAAGTCATGCGTTATCTGGGAGAACCTAATGGTCACCGTACGGTTTCTCCGGGTGTGGAAGAATATGTCTACTACGAAGACCAGACCGGCCCGTTTGCCAAAATGCCGGTGGTGGGTTCCTGGGTTGATCCTGACGGATACGAGATGATTCTGGTCACTCTGGACGGTGATATGGTCAAGAGCTGTGAATTTAGGGTCTTTAATGAGGCGGACAAGGATTGGGTTAATGATTTTACCTGGGAAGAGGTGAAGTGAGCGCCTCTTCCCCCCTTGACATCCACCGGGCCCGAATGGTGGAAGAACAACTCGTCCCTCGCGGAATTCAAGATCCGGCAACCCTGCAGGCCATGGCAACAGTCCCCAGGCATCTGTTTGTTGAAGATGCCATGCAGGCCCGTGCCTACGGAGATCATCCACTGCCCATCGGCAGTGGTCAAACCATTTCACAACCTTATATAGTTGCTCTTATGACTCAGGCCCTGGGGCTTACGGGTAGTGAACGCGTTTTGGAGATCGGTACCGGATCCGGGTATCAGGCTGCTGTGCTGTCACGTCTATGTGAACGGGTCTATACCATTGAGCGTATTGACTCTTTGCTGGGCAAGGCCCGCAAGATCTTTGACCGGCTCCACTATCATAATATTGTCTCCCGCATTGACGACGGTACCAGTGGCTGGGCTGACGAAGCCCCTTTTGACGCCGTGCTGGTGACTGCCGGTGGCCCGAAAATTCCCGAACCCCTGCTTGAACAACTCTCTGACCCGGGCAGACTGGTTATCCCGGTGGGAGATCAGGCTGTACAGGAACTGCAGCTGGTGACAAAAAAAGAGGGTGAAATCCAGGTTCAAAACATAGAGCAGGTACGCTTTGTCAACTTGGTCGGTACCCATGGCTGGCAGGACTGAAGGCGGGAATTGTGGAAGAAGAAAAAAAATATTCCCTGCTGCAACGTGTCTATAACCGCTGTATGGAGTGGATCCAGACCCCGGCTGGTGTCTGGGTGCTGTTTTTTATAGCTGTTGCCGAGTCTTCGTTTTTTCCCATTCCTCCGGATGTTTTTTTAATTGCGCTCTGTAT
>CAZQKF010000195.1:0-4900 GCA_964593645.1 uncultured Desulfobulbus sp. | reverse complement strand
CAACAACTTTGCCAGCGGCCTGATCCTACTCTTTGAACGGCCCATCAAGGTCGGAGATACCATTGAACTGGGAACGGAAATGGGCGAAGTCAGGCATCTGGGCCTGCGTTCAACTATCATTAAGACTTTTGATAATGCCGAAATTGTTGTTCCCAACTCGGATCTTGTCTCCGGCCAAGTGACCAACTGGACCCTGGCTGAACGAAAAGCCCGGGTAAAACTTCCCATAGGAGTTGCCTACGGCTCCGATATCGCTCAAGTTTTAGAAATATTGCTGACCGTGGCAGAGGAGCATCCTATGACACTGACAACGCCTACGCCCAGTGCCCTGTTTCGTGCCTTTGGTGCCAGCTCACTGGACTTTGAATTGCGGGTTTGGGTTGCCGACTTTAGTGATCGAAGGCGGGTGGAGAGTGAGCTCAATCAGGAACTCAATAATGAATTGGCCTCTGCAGGCATTGAGATTCCTTTTCCGCAGTCAGACCTGCATATTCGCACTGTTGATAAAGAGGCAGCAAGAGCTTTTTGTCCGGTCAAGTCATCAAACGCGTCTGACGGCAGGGAAGCACAGGCGGTTTGATACCGGGAAATCCCCCTTCCTGAGCTTGCGTGCTGTCCAGTCGTTCAAGCTCAGTTCTGCTGCCGGATCGAGCAACACATTTTGACATCCAATACGCAACAGTGATACACTGCCTGTACAGAAAAAACAGCCTGAGCCATGCGGGTCAGGCTGTCCCGTCCGCATGAAATACCTATCAGTCAAGGAGATGTAATTATGGAGATCCCGGTACTTACAACAGAGATGATAACCGTGTTTGCTGTTCTCGGCATGGTCATTATTCTGCTGGTCTTTAACCTGCTGCGGGTTGATGTTGTCGGGCTGCTGGTCATGACGGTTCTGCCGCTGACCGGCCTGCTGAGCGGCAAAGAGGCCATAGCAGGGCTTGGTTCCAATGCGGTGGTGGTGCTTATCTGCGTCATGGTTCTCGGCAGTTCACTGGATAAAACCGGGTTGGTGAACACCATTGCCCAGAAGGTGATGAAAGTTGCCGGTACCAGTGAATCCAAGGTAGTTGCTCTGCTCGGGATAACAGTGGCTATCCCCTCCAGTATCATGTCCAATGTCGGGGCTGTTGCCCTGATGCTGCCTGCCGCACTCAAGGTCAGCAGGTTGAGCGGCATTCCCGCCTCCAAGATTATCATGCCCCTGGGATTCTGTGCCAATATGGGCGGCAACCTTACCCTGGTCGGTTCAACCCCGCTTATTATCCTCAACGACGTGATGGCCAAGTGGTGGTCGGCCAATGCCCCGGGCGGCGAGGCCTTTGTCCCACTTGGTCTGTTCTCCATAACGCCCATTGGTATTGCCATGGTTGCCGGTTCCCTGCTCTATTTTTTCGTGATCGGCTGCAGGCTGCTTCCGGCCCGCAAAGGAAAGGAAGAGGGCGGCGTTGCCTCAGCCCAGCTGCGTGAGCTGTACGGCGAACAGGTCGGCCGGGGCTTTGAGTGTGTGGTTCCTGAGAGTTTTACCCCGCAGCCCCTGAACCAATTGGATCTGCGCTCAAAATACGGTGCAACTGTGCTGGCTGTTGCCAAGAATAAGGGCCGCGATAAAATTACCGCTCCCCGGGGAGTGACTGTTATCGGCCCCGGCGATATCCTCATCCTGGCCTGCCGGCCTGATACTTTGCAGGAAATCGTCACGAATCTCAGCTGGCAGCCGCGGGAAAGTTTTAAGACCTTTGCTTCGGAGTCATCCGGAGAACAGTTTGGTGCCGTTGAAGCTGTTGTTTCCTCCCGCTCTGCCTTAAACGGTCATTCTATGAAAGAGCTTGCCTTCCGTAAGCTTTACTCGGTCAACCCGCTGGCTGTCATGCGGGGAAACAAGATTTATATCAAGGAACTGGTCGACCTGGTGTTGAAACCCGGTGACGGGCTGCTGCTTCACGGTGAATGGGACAGCCTCCGAACCCTGAGAGAAGAGACCGATCTTATTTATACTGAAAATCTGCGTGGTGAAGAGATCAGGGCTAACAAGGCCGGTATGGCCCTGGCTGCAGTTGCCGCCTTTCTTATCCTGGCCCTGGGCACTGACCTGGCCCTGTCGATTGCCGGGCTGGTTTCCCTGATGATTTTGGTCATCGGCAGGGTGCTCCATATTGACGAGGTGTATAAGGCTGTAGAGTGGAAGACCATCTTTCTTGTTGCCGGCCTCATCCCGCTGGGAGCGGCTTTTGAAAAAGCAGGGGCCGCAAACTACCTGGCCATGTCGATCCCCCAGCAGGTGGACGGCCTGACCACCACGCTCCTGTACCTGATCCTGGCCGTGCTTACCTCTTTTTTCGGCATGTTTATCTCCAATGTCGGCACAACCGTGCTGCTGGTGCCGCTGGCCATGAACATGGCCTCGCAGGTCGGTGCCGACCCGAAGATTGCAGCTCTGGTGGTTGCCATAGCCTCCATCAACTCCTTTATCCTGCCCACCCATCAGGTCAATGCCCTGATCATGCAGCCGGGTGGTTATACGACCACGGATTACATGCGTGTGGGCAGCGGTTTTATGGTAATGTTTTTAGCCATTCTCATGGGGATGCTGGCCCTGTTTTATTAATCAGAAGCAGGAGGTGTTTCGTAGACGAATAACAAATAACGATAATTTATCCTAAAAATAATTCCCCATGCAGTCCTTTTGTGGTATATTGTTCTAATAGTTTTTAATTCCGGTCTGTCCACTGTGGTACAGGCCGGAAATTCCGTGCTGCAGAAGACAAAACCAGCGGTCATGGAGTATTACAGTTACCCAATATTCAGGCTATGGAGAATGACACATGGCAGAAAATCTCTACATTGCCAGCCTGGAACCGCATAGCGGCAAACTGGTTGTCACCCTGGGCATCATGGAGATGCTCTCCCGCCGGGTAGACCGACTGGGATTTTTTCGATCTGTTTCCCCGGTAGCAGCAGAAGACGACAACCACATCCAGCTGCTGTCCCACCGCTTCAACCTGAGCCAGCAGCCCGAGGAAATGGTCGGGGTCACCCATGAGCAGGCCCGAGCCTGGATTGCCGACGGTGAAGAACGGCGCCTGTTCAGGGAAATTGTCTCCAGGTTCAAAGAGGCTGAAGCCCAGTGTGATTTTTTGCTTTGCGAAGGCCCGGACATCACCCATCTTTCCGATGCCTTTGAATACGGTATCTCCATTCGTATTGCCAGGGAACTCGGTACGCCTGCGCTCTATGTCTCCTCCGCCCTGAACACCGACGTGCCTGAGCTGCTGGAAAACCTGCGGGTGGCGGAAAAAACCTTTAAACAGCTGCAATGCCCGTTGCTGGCAGTCCTTGTCAACCGGGTAGATCCGGCTCTCATGGACAAGGCCCGGGAGCAGATCGACAAGCAGTGTAACCCTGAAATCCCCATTGACCTGCTGCCGGAGATTGAAAGTCTCAGCAAGCCCACCATGGAGGAGATTGTTGAGGAGCTGGGCGCCGAGTGGTTCAGCGGCAACAAAGCAGGCCTGAAGCGCAACGTACTTGACTTTAAAGTTGCAGCCATGGGCCCGGCCAATTTTCTCGACTATATTGAAAAAGACGACCTGATCATCACCCCGGGTGACCGGCCCGATATCATCTTCACCACCCTTGGCGCCATTGCCTCAAAAAATTATCCCTCACCGGTGGGCATGCTCCTGTCCGGTAATATTATCCCGTCTCCATCCGTGGTTGAGCTGCTTGACGGAGTGGATGAGCTGGCCATGCCCATTTACCGGGTAGCGTCCGACACCTTTCGCACCGCCATGAACGCTTCGGCTGTGCGGGGACGGCTCCAGCCGGACAACGAACGCAAGACGGCCCGTGCCCTCGGCCTGTTTGAGTCCCACGTGAATATCCCGGCCCTGGAAGAGGAGATCCGGCTGACCCCCTCCACCACCATGTCGCCGCTGATGTTTGAATATTCCCTGTTTCAGCAGGCAAGATCCATACGCAAGCATATTGTCCTGCCCGAGGGTAATGATGACCGTATCCTCCAGGCGGCAGAGCTGCTGCGCCTGCGTGACGTGGTCGACCTGACCATCCTGGGGCCGGAGAATACACTGCGTGCCAGGGCGGCAACCATGGGCCTGAAACTCGAAGACGTCACCTTTATTGATCCCCAGACCAGTGAACTGCGCGACGAATTTGCCAAGACCTTTTTTGAGCTGCGCAAACATAAGGGCCTCACCATGGATAATGCCCATGATACCATGAGTGATGTCAGTTACTTCGGCACCATGATGGTCTATAGGAACATGGCCGACGGCATGGTGTCGGGTGCAGCCCATACCACGGCCCACACCATCCGCCCGGCCTTCCAGTTTATCCGTACTCCGCCCGATGTACTGCTGGTATCCTCGGTCTTTCTGATGTGCATGGACACCCGGGTGCTGGTGTACGGCGACTGCGCAGTCAACCCCAATCCCAATGCGGAACAGTTGGCTGAAATTGCCATCAGCTCGGCAAAAACGGCCCATCTGTTCGGCATTGAACCAAAGATTGCCATGCTCTCCTACTCCAGCGGCGCATCGGGAACCGGCAGCGACGTGGACCAGGTCAGAGAAGCCGTGGAGATTGTCCATAAGCGGCGGCCGGATCTGGATGTGGACGGCCCCATGCAGTATGACGCGGCCATTGACGCCACAGTGGCAAATAAAAAAATGCCGGACAGTGCTGTGGCTGGTCAGGCCACGGTCTTTATCTTTCCTGATCTCAACACCGGCAACAACACCTACAAGGCGGTACAGCGCTCATCGGGCGCCGTGGCCATCGGACCAGTGCTGCAGGGTTTGAACAAGCCGGTCAATGACCTGTCCCGCGGCTGTCTTGTGCCCGATATTGTCAACACCGTGGCCATCACCGCGATCCA
>CAZQKF010000194.1:4707-4918 GCA_964593645.1 uncultured Desulfobulbus sp. | reverse complement strand
TATAAATTGACTGGGAAGATCATTGCAAGAAAAACAGCCGGGCAGAGGATATTTAGTCTCTTGCGTAGAGTGTAGATTTACAGTTGGAGTTTGTTCAGGCTGGATTCATGATCAGCTGGCTGTAAACCTCCTGATAAACCTGCGATCAATGAAATCTTTGATTGCAAAGGCAATCCTGCCGCTGAAAATCAGTGATCCCTTGCAGAATACT
>CAZQKF010000194.1:0-4697 GCA_964593645.1 uncultured Desulfobulbus sp. | reverse complement strand
TTACCGAGATTGTAAATAAGCAGTGAGGATCCGCCCGGATCAAAGCTTTGCAGACTGCTGCCGTGAAGCGCCGCCTTGAGATTATGCAGCAAAACAGGATTTTCCCTGACCGCATACACGCCCAGTTTTTGTAAAGGCTGCGGCTGAAAATAAATACAGTCCCCGCCACCGAAGATGTTTGGATAGGCTGTGGACTGCAGGTATTGGTTGACGAGCAGACCACCGTCCGGGCCAACCGGCAGGTTAGATCTGGAAAAAACAGGCGAGGGCTTGACGCCTGAGGCAGGAAAAATAAGGTCTGCGTCATAGTGTTTGCCGTTTTCGAGTACGATATGTCCTTGGCGTATTTTTTTGACATATGAACTTTCCAGGATCTCAACTTCCTGCTGCTCAAGAATTTTCCGAACCAGCCGGCCGATTCGTTTGTCCTGATGGTTCATGAGTTGACTGCCTGCAAAAATTCTGATTGTCGGGGGAATAATTGCGCTGCGCTCAGCCAGCTGTCGGATATTGCCTGCAATTTCAACAGAAGATGGGCCGCCGCCGATCAGAGCAATTGCAAGGCGGCGTTTGCGGCCCTGTTTGATAATCTCCTGTTGGGCGTGCAGCAACCCTTCAATGGGTTTTGCCGTAAAGATGTTCTCTCCCTGAAGTTCTCCGGCAATCGGCACAAAAGAACCGGCATTACAGGAGAGAACGTCATAGCTGATAATCTCACCACTGTGCTCAAGTGTGACCTGCTGTCTGCCAGGGTCAATGGACCAGGCTTTGTCCCGGATGAACAGTCCGCCTTGAGATTCCACTACCCGGCGGGTATGGAAACGGATATGATCGGGCAGGTAGGTTCCTCCAAGCATGCCGGGGCCCATGCCGGAGTAGTAATGGTAGTCAGAGGGTTGGATGACTGTTACCCGGCAGCTTTTATCGGTGAAAGCGCGCAGGTTGGCCAGTGTCACCATATGTGCATGGCCGCCGCCGATAAGAACCAGTTGTTTTTGCAGCATAGATTTTCCCGTTTATGGCCTGCGCATCAGAAACCTTTATTAAAGTATATGCTATCTGCCCGGCCAGGGCAAGGCAGCATCAAATTGGAATTTTCGGGAATGAATTTCTGGACAATTGCTCTCCCTGATCTGTCGTGGTAAAATTTCATATCGGTGATCTTGGTGCCGATTAACGCAGCAGATACAGTGCTGAAAATACGGAGTTCCATACTATGAAAATACTTGTGATCAGTGATATCCATGGCAACTTTCCAGCTCTGGAGGCTGTTGCTGAATATATTCAAACCACAGGTTGTGATCTGGTCTGCAATTGCGGCGACAGTACGGTGTATGCGCCCTTTGCAAATGAAACCCTTGAGTGGCTGCAGCGTCACCGGGCAATTTCTATTCTGGGAAATACTGATCGAAAAATTCTTAAACTGGCTAAAGGAAAATCGTTTAAAAAGCCGGGAAAGCCGGACAAGAGAATTATGTATACGTCGACCTTTGACGTACTGACGGATTCCAGTCTTGACTATCTTCAATCATTGCCCAAAAAAAAGATTATCCAGGCAGGGGATATGAAAGTCGGACTGTTTCATGGCAGCCCCGCAGATCCCGATGAATTTTTATTTCCAGACACCCCTGAAGAAAGATTTAAGGTATTAGCGAAAAAGGCAAAACAGGAGATCATCTGCATTGGTCATTCCCACACCCCTTTTTATAAACTGGTTCAAGGAGTTCATTTTATAAATCCCGGTTCAGTTGGGCGTATGTTTGACGGCAATCCTGCCGCCTCTTGCGCTGTTATTGAAATCAACAGAAAGGCCGTCACTGTATCGCATTACCGGATACCGTGGAATATTCAGCAGACGGTCAAAGCGCTGCGGGCAAGCCATCTGCCGGAGATCTATACCCATATGTATGCTCAGGGCAGGAAATTAAACTGAGCAAGGTGGCGGCTGGCGATCTGGCAGGCACAAAGCAGGTTTTTTCCCTGTTTAATCGGTAAAACTGGACAATTCAGCTCCTGCTGTGTATAACGTTTTTCCTGTATATTTTCCACTCAACGACCATCCCGACTATCTGCAGCGCTGATTCGTATTTCTCCCTGTTGTCCGTGGTTTGCTCGTTGCTTGTATATCGTTAACCTTAGGCTCCGGCCGGTAGAGAGAAAATTCGTGAGCAGCAAACTGCAGAAAGAAATAGCAAGACGTCGTACCTTCGGCATCATCAGTCACCCTGATGCGGGTAAAACCACCCTGACGGAAAAACTTCTCCTCTTTGGCGGGGCCATCAAAATGGCCGGTGCAGTCAAGTCGCGTAAGACCTCCACTCACGCTACCAGTGACTGGATGTCTATTGAGCAGGAACGTGGCATCTCAGTGACTACCTCGGTGATGAAGTTTAATTATCGTGATTTTGAGATCAACCTGCTGGACACCCCGGGGCATCAGGATTTTTCCGAAGATACCTACCGAGTGCTGACTGCTGTTGATTCCGCCTTGATGGTCATTGACTCGGCCAAAGGTGTTGAAGCCCAGACCACAAAGCTGATGGAGGTCTGCCGGATGCGCAACACGCCGATCATTACCTTTATCAATAAGCTTGATCGAGATGGTATGGATCCGCTGGATATTCTGGCGGACATTGAAGATAAACTGCAGATTGAATGTGCACCGCTCTCCTGGCCCATCGGCATGGGCAAGGAGTTTAAAGGGGTGTATGACCTGCGCCGTAATGAGCTTAACCTCTTTACCCCAAGCCAGGATACCCGGCCTCAGGATCGGGTGGTGGTCAAGGGCATTGATGATCCCCGCCTCGATGATCTACTGGGATCAGATGCAGACCAGTTGCGCGAGGATGTTGAGCTGCTGCAGGGTGCAGCCAATCCGTTTGAGTATGAGGATTATTTGAATGCCGGTCAGACCCCGGTTTTTTTTGGCAGTGCCATTAATAATTTTGGAGTGAAGGAACTGCTGGATAATTTTGTTGAACTCTCGCCGCCGCCGATACCGCGTGAAACCACGACTCGTGTCGTCCTGCCGGATGAAGAGGCATTCTCCGGCTTTACCTTTAAGATCCAGGCCAATATGGATCCTGCCCATAGGGATCGGATCGCCTTTTTTCGTATCTGCTCAGGCAAGTTTACTCGGGGTATGAAGGTAAAGCATCACCGACTGGGCAAAGAGGTGAACCTGAGTAATGCCACCGTGTTCATGGCCCAGAGCAGGGCAAATGTGGACGAGGCCTACCCAGGTGATATTATCGGTATTCATAACCACGGCACCATCAAGATTGGCGATACCTTCAGTGATAAGGAACCTCTTAAATTCACCGGTATTCCAAACTTTGCCCCTGAACATTTTCGTCGAGTTCTCCTGAAAAATCCCCTGAAAACCAAGCAACTGAACAAGGGGCTGGTGCAGATGGCCGAAGAGGGGGCTGTTCAGTTGTTCCGGCCGATTATGGGCAGTGATTATATCCTGGGTGCGGTGGGTGTCCTCCAGTTTGAGGTAACCATGGCCCGGCTTAAGGCGGAGTACAGCGTGGATGCGATATACGAGACCGTGAATTACAGTCTGGCCCGCTGGGTCAGCTGTGACGACTCGAAGAAACTCAAGGAATTCGAGGCAAAAAATCAGTCCAGCCTGGCACTGGACGGTGAGGGTGAGTTGGCATTTCTGGCCGATGGCCAGTGGCGTTTAAACCATACTGCCGAGTTGTTTCCAGATATTGTATTTCATAAGACCAGAGAGTACAAATAGCCTTGACAAAGCATGTTCAAGGCTATTCTCTTTTGAGAAACCTATACTTTTGTTCTCTTTAGATCTCATTTTAAATTGCTAACTTTTCTACAGAGTCAATTGCCAATTTTCTATTGGCAGGGTATTCATTAGTTCTTCTTTTTGTTAAGACCTCCGGATCTCGAGGAATTTGCTACGACGACCAAGGTAAGCGTCACGTAAATCCCATCTTTTTTCACGCGCGCGCCTGTGTCATGATGGACCTCCATAAAATAACCAGGGAGGATTCCATGACGAGACCCGACTTCAGCACAGAGCGATCAAAAAATCAGCGGCACTGGCAGGCACACGTGAGGGCCCAGGCAAGGAGGTGTGTGTACGCCTACCCCCATAGCTTTCAATGATTCTTCCATGCTGGAAATCATATCCATATGCTCGGCTAAGAGTATAACAGCAAAATTGCCTGACATCGGTAATGTGTCGCAATCAAAAGGAAACACGGAATTTAATTTGTTACCGTTATAAAGTATTGGTTTAATACGTTCAGTGAGTTCAAGGAATGTACATGCAGCCGTTTTGATTTTTATAAATTTCCAGTACGGAATGAGAGATCTTAGTTTCTCAATATTGTCGACAATCATGCTTACATAAGAAGAACCATTTAAACGGGCGTTATTCTCAATGGGAAATATGCCACCGTCAGTCACAATATAATCAATACCGATTACCCCGATATATCCGAATTCAGCCATGCTGTTTACGATTTTCAGAGATGTCTCTGTAATGTAATTTGATACATCCGGTGGATTTTTTCTTCCTTTGAGAGTCCCTATATGTATCATACCTTTTTTACATATTTGATCCCGCATTCCAATATGGGTTATTTTTCCATCTCTTCCGATTACCCATTGATCGTTGAACTGAACCGCTATCGCGGAAAAGCCCTACCCTCCAAACTCATCTTCAC
>CAZQKF010000193.1:0-4933 GCA_964593645.1 uncultured Desulfobulbus sp. | reverse complement strand
AAATCGAGAATATCATTGATAATGCGTAGAAGGGAGTTGGCTGAAGTATTGATAACGTTAATATACTGCCGTTGTTTCGGGCTCAGGTCGGTACGCAGAACCAGATGACTCATACCGATAACGGCATTCATGGGAGTACGGATTTCATGGCTCATGTTGGCTAAAAAGTCGGACTTGGCCCGGTTGGCGGCCTCGGCCCGCTGCTGTGCTTCAATGAGCTGCTGTTCAGCCTGTTTTCGTATGGTTATATCCTCTTTCACGGCGACGTAATGGGTGGTTTTACCATTGTCGTCCTTGACCGGAGAGATAGTGGCGAATTCCCAATAACAGGATCCATCTTTGCGCTTGTTGTACAGCTCTCCCTGCCAGACCCGGCCACTGCTCAAGGCCTGCCATAATTCCTGATAGACGGCTTCTTCCAGCACGCCGGATTTAAGGATTCTTGGATTCTTCCCTAATGCTTCTTCCCTGGAATAGCCGGTACTGCGGCTGAAGGCCGGGTTGACAAATTCGATGTTACCGTCCAGGTCGGTGATGACGATGGTGTTGTGGCTTTGCTCCACAGCCCGGGATAGTTTGCGCAGTTCCGTAGTCTGTGTTTCCAGCAGAGTTTCATCGATGCCGAGGTGAATGACCGTGCCGTCTGAAATTTTAAAATCAATGCGGCGGGTGGTCAGCTGGTCGCCGTTTTTAGTCCGGGGATGCCATTTGGTAAACATGGAGGTGCTGCCGGAGCGACTGTCCTCCCGAACCTGATTTCTGATTTTAGGATCAGGGTAAAACAGGGCCGGGGGATCCTTGGCTTCATTTATCTCAGCAATGGTCCAGCCGAACGTTTTCTCACAGGCGGCATTCCACAGGGTGCACTTGCCGTTTTCATCAAAGGCATTAATTAATGCCGGTACATTTTCAAAAATTGCCCGGAACATTTCTTCACTTTTTCCCAGTGCCTGTTCGGCCTTGCGCCGGGTAGCCACCTCTCGCTGCAGCCGGTAATTCCAGAAGAGGATAAAGATGACAAAAAGAGCAAGTACCGGAAATACCCAGAGATAGCGGAGAAGAAATGTGTCAACCTTGATCGTAAAATATTTTCGGGTAATGGCACTGCGTTGTTTCGGTGAGACTGCAGCAAGCGCCCTGTCAAAGATGGTGGCAAGTATTGGCCAGTCATCACGCACGGCAAAGCTATGGAGCTGGTCAATGAAATCGGTGGGTGCCGCGACCTTGAGATTACTGATTCCCTGTTGGGCAATATAGTATTGGGCAACTGTCAGGTTGCCGATATAGGCATCAGCCTGATTACCGCTGACCAGGGCCAGGGCAGCGGCCGTATCTGCTGCCTGTAGCTGTTTGACTTGAGGAAACATTTCGGCAAGGTGCTTTCGGATAATTGAATTCTGCTCAATGGCCACGGTTTTTCCTGAAAGATTTTTCATGGAAAAGATAGAGAGCTCATCGTCCCGGGTAAAGATAATTTCCGGCAGGCGGAGGTTATCCTTACTGAACAGCAGAAATTTTTCCAGATCAGGGGTATAACGAACAGTGAGTAGCATATCAACCAGCTCATGTTTTTTGATATCTGCAAGGGCATCCGGCCAACTCAGATTGTGCTGATACTTGAGGGTAATCCCAACCTTGGCGGCGGCGAGATTCATTAACTCCGTGGTGATCCCCTTTCGTTCGTCATCCTGATAATGAAAATGGTAGGGCATAATATCTGCGGCATGGACTCGAATCACCGGATGGGCACGAATCCAGGTTTTTTCTTCAGAGGTGAGTTGCAGCCCGGAAACCGTTCGGGTGGTATGCGGCATGCCTGAAAACCATTTACGCTGAATCAGCAGCCGTTCATGATCCGGGATTGCGGCCAGCCCCTTATTCAAGATAGATATTGCTTCAGGCCAGTCCTTGCGAACACCAAAAGCTAGGTTGAGTGGAGCGTGCAGGTCAATATTCATTTCCAGGTAGGGCAGTCCAATTTTTTGGGCCAGAAATAAGGTGGCACCATTGCCGAAGGTTGCTGAAGCCGTACCGTTTATGACAGCCCGGATAACCTCTTCAACACTATCCATGGGCATAATTATGGAGTCGGGAAATTTTTTGGCAAGTTTTTCATCAACCAGGTTGCCCCGATGAATCGCAATTCGTTTGCCTTTCAGATCATCAAGCGTGTGAATTTTGTCTGGATTTCCCTGGGCCACGATCAGCATTTTTTCCAGGGATATGTAGATATTGGAAAAGTTGAGGTATTTTTTCCGTTCTTCATGAATACCGCCGGTACTCAAACCATCAATCAGGTATTCTCTGGCCGCCTGCTGCATATCGCGCCAGACACCGGCCTTGAGTTGAAAATCAGCTCCGGTTGCCGCATTGATTTTGGCTAAAATATCAGCATCAAACCCTGTAATAGTGCCGTCTTGCCGAATAACGACATATGGGGCCCAGCTTTTTTCCGTTCCAAGGGTGATGATCGGATGGGCTGCAATAAAGGATTTTTCCTGCGGGGTAAGGGTAACCTGGTTCGGTTGAGCAGCAACAAAGTCTGCAGTAAGAAGGGCGCAGGCAGAGAAAAGGGACAGCAGTAGTACAGGGAATGATTTCATACCCTGAGTATAGGGTAGCAGGATCCCTTTTGTAAAAGAAATTCAACCGATACCAGCTTACCGGGTAGGAACGGTGCTCGGGATGAAGATCTAGTTGTAGAGTTTTCGGTAATTTTCCAGGCTGCTCTCGTCCAGCCAGCGTTCATAGGCGTGGCGATATCTTCTGGTCGGCCGCTGGGTAAGGAGAATCTGGTTGATCCTGGTGATGATCTTTTTGCCCCAGGCTGTTTTGGAGCAACCCACGGAACTGAGCCAGGAGTCAAAACCCTCCTGGTTTTCTGCAATGGTCAGGGTCATTATTGTATCCTTCATTCCCAGCTTTTCGGCCTGGTACATGGCCTCTTCCGGCAGGCTGATCATGGCGTCAAGGCGGCCCATATCCAGCATCTGGAAGAAATTTTTGGAGAACTCGTCCTCTTCAAAGATAAAAATATTGTCCTGGCCGCTGTATTTGTCCAGGACAGCATCCACATCCTTGCCGTAGGAACGTTCTTTTGCCCGACCTATGGTTAACTTTCCGTTTTTAAGCAGGTCATCGAGATGGATGGTTTTTGTGGAGCCGAAATCAGCATAGCGTTCTTTTTTTATGACCAGTACCGTGGGCAGGGTGAAAAAACTGGGAATGGAGAAGTAGAGAAATTTTTCTCGTTCCGGTGTCCGGTACAGGCCCACATTACAGACATCTTGTCCGTGCTGAAAGTTATACATGTGGCGGGACATGTTGGCCGACATGGTTTCGTGGCTGTATTCAGGCAGGTTTTCCTGGAGAATATCGGTGACAATATCTTCATAACCCTGTCCCTGAAATTCTCCCTGGTGGATAAAAAAAGGCGGGGCATCAGCCTCCATCCAGGTGACCGTTTCCCCGGCAATGACGGCTGCACCAGGTTGCAGGGCCAGTAACAGGAGAGAAAAGAAGATAAGGTAAGGGCGTTTCATCGGTGATTTCCAAGAGGTACATGAAATAAAAAGGCAGCAACAGCTCGGCAGTCAGGCGCGCAGGCAATTTTCAGCGCAAAACAGTTTACACTATCCGGCCCAGGGGTTCCATAAGCTTTTTCATGATTCCCTACGCAGCCTCTGTGCCTCTTTAAAGCTGAGAACAGGGGGGATCAACCGGGCCCTTGAGCTGGAAGACCAGCTTTAACCCCTTTTTGATCCGATCCGAGAAGATTTTAGGCGACAGGTAACTGCCTGCCACCCGTTTGTTGATCTCTGCCAGGGTGGGGTAGGGATGGACGGCCCCGGCCATGGTGGAGAGCTTGACCCCGCCGCCTAAAATGGCAACCCATTCCCCGATCAGATCGCCTGCCCTTGGCCCGGTGATCTGGACACCGAGGGGTTTTTCTTTACTGTCCAGCAGCATTTTGATCTTTCCCCTGGTGCTGCCCTCGGCCAGGGCCCGGTCATTGCCGGAAAAGGGTTCGCTCCACACCTCATAGTCGATACCGGCCTTGCGGGCCACCTGTTCATTCATGCCGATGGAGGCCAGTTCCGGATCCGTGTAGGTACACCAGGGCATCCAGGTGTAGTCGGCCTTGCGCGGCAGATGAAAGACGGCATTGGTGACCACGATGCCGCCTTCGTACCCGGCTGCGTGAGTAAACTGAAATGCGCCGTTGATGTCGCCTGCGGCAAAGATATGCTTATGGTTGGTGCGCATCCGGTTATCCACGGGGATCCCCCGGGGGCTGTATTCCAGACCGATATGATCCAACCCTAAACCCTCGATATTTGGGCTGCGTCCCTGGGCCAGCAGAACCGCATCCGCCTGCAGGCTGATCTGCTCTCCCTCGGAATCTTCAAGGGTAATTGTTTTTACTACCCCTGTTTCAGCGGCACCAACAAGGGTGGTGTTCAGGAAAAACCCTACTCCTTCCTCTTCCATGGCCGCCATGACCGTGTCGGCCATGTCCTTGTCCTCTTTACTCAGTATCTGGCCGGAGCGCTGGACTACCTGGACTTTTGTTCCCAGACGGTTAAAGGCCTGGGCCATCTCCATGGCAATGGGGCCTGCACCAAGCACGATCATGGTTGCGGGCAGAGCGTTCAGAGAGAATATTTCTTTGTTGGTGATATAGGAAATATTGTTTAAGGCATCAAGCCGGGGCGGTGCCGGGGATGAACCCGTGGCCAGCACCCACTGCTTTGCTGAAATGGTTTTACCATTAAGCCTGATCGAGTGTTCATCGAGAAATTCCGGGTTGCCGAATTCGACCTGGGCACCCAGACCGCAGAACCGTTCCACTGAATCATGAACCTGGATTTTTGGAATCACATCCTGAATACGGCCTGCAATATCGGCAAAATTCACCGGCCCGATCTCTGCT
>CAZQKF010000192.1:0-4940 GCA_964593645.1 uncultured Desulfobulbus sp. | reverse complement strand
GCGCAGATACACATTTTCCCTGGTGACCATTGCGGTCACAGTGTGCTGCTTTACCCTTACCGGTCCGTTGTCAGGAGGTTCAACTGCAACCGCAGTAGAAACTGTACAGGATGCCGGGGTGGAAGCTCGAAGCCTCCAGCTTGAGGGGACAAAGCTCCAACTCCAGGGCAACCTGGATGGTGCCATTAAAAAATACCAGGAAAGTCTTGCCCTCAAGCCCAACCCTAAACTTTCCCGGCTCGTTGAAAAACTTGCACAGAAAACCGGCACTGCAGTCCAGGTACCAGCTGGTTTGTCAACACCGGTTGAACAGACTCCGGCAGCTGCTGCTGAGCAACAACCTGAAACACCGGCGACTGTGGAAACCGTTGAAGTCATTGAGGAATCCCCAGCTGATGTCCCGACCAAAAGTACAGCTGCTGCTCCTTCTGAAGCTGGATTGTCAGCCGGAAACATCCAAAGCTCAACCGAACAACCCCTTTCGGTTAAGGAAGAAGTGAAAAAACAGGAGCTGAAGCCGGTGGTTGTCCAGCACCCGGCAGGCACACCGGAGGAAGAACTCATCTATGAATTTACCGACTGGATGCTTGGTTTTTTACCTGACCGTGATGCCGAGACAGGATTTGGTCTGGAAACAAATCGTAATTATGCAATTACCCGGTCAGGGGCACAGTTTGAAGTTCGCCTTGAGCCGTTTATTTTCTCAATGGATACGGATACCAGTTTTGACTTCAGCCCGCTGGTCATGACATTTGAGCCCAGGGGAGAGGGGCGCCTGTCCGTTCAGATGACACTGCCGGACAAGGTCTTTTCTGTTGACGGAGAAAAAAATATTATGGCCGAGATGATCATCCGGAGTCAAAATATTTCCGGGATATGGGATTCAGCTCTCCGGAATTTTGAACAATCCGAACTGGTACTTGCCGATATTACCATACAGGATCCCAAACAAAGCGGGAGGCTGGATATTAAAGAGTTGCAACTCGGCAGCTTTTTACAACAAAAAGATCAGGGGCTTTGGCAAGAGGGATACCAGGGCAGTATCAGCGGTCTGTCCTTTGTTGAAGGTGATGAGAATTTTTCCGTAGCGAAAATTGTTGTTGAATCAAACCAAAGCGGCACAAATTTCAGTAGATATATCGAACTGAAAAAAGAGATGACTGCCCTTGGTGAAGATATTGAAAATGTCGAACTCGCCGACACCCAGGTTTTTTTCAATGCACTTGACGAATTTGTGCAGCTGTTTGACGCATCGACGTCAAAAGTTGTGATCCAGGGCATCACCGCAAATATTGACGGCAATATGAACCTCAACTCCATCGAGCTTTCAGGGGTGGTACAGAAAGATGTGCAGACAATGGGTTTTGTTCTCGATGCCAAAGGTGCGGCAAAGGGATTTTCTTTCACGCAGGAGAGCGGAGAGGAAAACAGTCAGCCGGTATCATTTTCCATCGATCACATCGGGTTTGCAGACAGTGCGGAAATAAAGCAAATCCCTCCAGCTTTCTTTGCCAATATGTACACAATGCTTGACGGCTTGGAAAAATCAGAAGAGCAGAACCAGGATACCTATCTTGCCACACATGGCATGGATTTGGCCAAACAGATTCTGGCAATGATCCAGGGCTTTTCAACTGAAATCACCCTGAATGGGTTAAAAGCGGTGAATGCCATGCCTGCTCCCGTAACCCTTGAGGCCGCGAAGATCAGCACAGGGTTTGATGTGGGAACCGGCAGCGGTGGAAAAATCAACACCCTTGTTACCTTTTCCGGCTTCAACGGCATGGATCAGGGAGAAAATACTATTCCGCAAGCAGCCCGATTTGCCCTTGAGCTGAAAAATATCCCCTCACTGCTTAATCTAATATCAGACCCCAGCGGTTTGGCCGAAGGCGACCTTGATCAACTCCAGGGCCAGGTTATGATGAACGGCATGGGGGCCTTTATGAGCAGTGCCCTTGCCCTGTCTGTGACTGATTCCTTTATCACCTTTCCGGCATCAAAGTTTATCCTGAATCTCACCGCCAATGTCGATAATACTGCCAAATTCCTCTCAACCGGAACCATGAACATTGAAGTGGAAAATCCAGATGACTTTATGCGGGTTATCCAAAGCTTTGGTACGGATCCCCAATTGCAGCAGATGCTTGCAACTCTTACGGCACTGGCTGACCGGACTGATGAAAACGGAAAAATTGTGGATCGCGTCAACGCAACATTTGATCAGCAGGGTAAAATTTTTATCAATACAAAAGATGTGACCAGTATGTTTCTTCCGGCAGCGGTACAGCCTGCTCCCACTGACGGTAATGATTCCGGACAGGTTGAGGGGGCAGGAGACGCAACTGGTTCTTCTGCAACGCTATCCGGGGAGAAAGCTACTGAGTAATCAGCTTAATTTTCACAGGTTTTTTCTGACAGGAGCAAAAATGTCGGAAATCTGCTGAAATCTTTACAGGAAAATGGCATTAATATAGGGCGAAAACTTGTGAAGTTAGCGGACTCATGCCGATCCTGATTGATAAGTGACCCGCAATGCCAAGGTAGGTATTGTGGCATAATGATTCAAACATGGTTATTATTTAGCATAATAAATAAGATATATGAGGGCTATTCATAAAGACATCAGTAAATTTTTTTCAAAGGAGGAATACTATGACAAATAATCTGTGCTCCCATTGGTTCCATAAAAAAAATATTTTCATTCTTCTGCTGGCGGCGACCTTTTTTGTTGTCCAGACAACCGCTGCTCTTGCTGGCCCACCTCCCCCAAGAGGTGGGGGGCCTGGGCACGGGCCACGGCCAGTGCATCATGGTGGGCCAGGCCCTGGGCATGGACACGGGCATGGAGGCCCTTCTCCTGCTGCGGTGATTGGTACGGCTATCGGTGCCATTGCCATCGGTGCAGCGGTGGGGGCTGCAGTTAATTCTGCTGCGCCGGCACCGGCACCTGCCCCAGCTCCTGTGCCGGCTCCCGTGCCTGCCCCTGCCCCTGTTGTAGTCTATCAACCCACTCCTGCGTCGGCAGTGCAGGCTCCACCGATTCCGTACGGTAAAGTATTTTCCGTCTTGCCTGCAGGCTATACTGCTCTCATGGCATCCGGGCAGCTGTACTATTACTATGCCGGCACGTTTTATAAGTTGACGTCTTCGGGCTACTTAGTTGTCAGGCCCCCGGCAGGGGCGGTTATCGCATCATTACCGCCTGGTTACACAACTGTTCAGGTGGGCGCTATTAGCTATTTTTATTATGGCGGAGCGTATTATCGACAACTAGCCAATGGTTTTGAGGTAGTGACTGATTTGACAGCTGTGAGCTCGGGGCAGCAGCTTACGAATAGTGGAAAAATTATTGTTACTTCCAAGAAACTTAATGTACGATCCGGCCCGAGTAAGCAGAACTCAATTGTCACAACAGTTTTTTCCGGAGATATTTTACAGGTCGTTGGTAATGCACCTGGTTGGTATTACGTGCGTATTTCAGACGACACTTCAGGCTGGGTAATGGCACAATTTACCACTCCTGCTCAGCCGGCTGACGGTTAAATGGTAGAGGATGCCTGTCTGAATGAAAATTATGAACAAAAATTATATGGCGGCTATTGCAGTCAGCCTGAAATCATTTTCTATCTGAAAACCAGGTAGACATCAATACCGCCTGCCCCGCAACTAAGGTCATGGTTGCGGGGCAGATCATCTCTTTCCCCGCCCCTGCAAACTCTCTCCTTACCAGATTTTGATTCACCTCTTTTCTACCTGTTGACTGGGTAATGTCATAATCTGTCATACTTGTTTGTTGAGAAGTCATCTTTCCTGCAGTGTCTGGTCATGCTCATGGTGCAGATTGGTGATGAATGCAGGAGTTAAACTGATTAATCATAGGAGGAAAGAGGATGAAGTATATGTGCAGGTGGAAGACTGGAAAACATGCAACAGTTGACCCAGGTTACCTGATGCTCGCAGTGTATCTGATGAGTATCATTGTGCTGGTACTGTTAGGATGGTGTGGATCTGCCGGAGCAGCCGTTACCCTGGATGAGGTTCAGCGCGGAGAATTGCTAATGCCGGGAACAGAGCCTGGAAAATATGTTTCTGTACCTCTACTCTCCATGGATGTGGAAATTGCCATAAGCGGGATAACGGCACGAGCCACTGTTTTGCAGCATTTTAAAAACGAGACAGCGGGTTGGGTTGAGGCCTTGTATGTGTTTCCTTTGCCCGATGAAAGTGCCATTGATCATATGCAGATGAAGATCGGCGATCGAATAATTATCGGGGAAATTCAAGAGAAGAAACAGGCCCGCAAGACCTATGAGGCTGCCAAAAAGGCCGGCAAAAAAACCTCATTGCTCTCCCAGCAGCGGCCCAATATCTTTACCACTGCTGTAGCCAATATCGGCCCCGGTGAAACCGTGACGGTCGAGATTGAGTACCAGCAGACAGTACAGCGTCGAAATAATGTGTATTCCCTACGCTTCCCCATGGTTGTCGGGCGCAGGTACCAACCCGGTGCCTGCGCCCTCCCAGGCCCGACAGCCATTTCTTCACAGGAACACAAGAGAGCCGAAGGACTCACTGGCTCGGTAACAGGATCTGTAGATAACGCAATTTTTCCGCCCGTTGTTGCTCCGGGAGAACAGCCGGTGAATCCAATCAGTCTGCATGTTGACCTCGCAGCGGGCATGAAGGTTGCCCGGGTGGAGAGCCTGTACCATGGGATCACTGTTTCTGAGCAAATCGGAAATCGGATGGATATTCGTTTTACCGGCAAGGTTCGCGCGGATCGGGATTTTGTTCTGGAATGGGAGCCTGTAAAAACTCAGGTGCCCACTGTTACGCTTTTCAGTGAGCAGAAGGGACAGGATAACTATCTGCTGCTTATGGTCATGCCGCCGGAGCAGCAAACCTTGGAACCTTTGGCCAGGGAAACGGTGTTTATT
>CAZQKF010000191.1:0-4947 GCA_964593645.1 uncultured Desulfobulbus sp. | reverse complement strand
AGTACAGGGAGTATCAGCAGCAGGTGGTCACCAATGCCGCTGTATTGGCTGACCGGTTGACGGAGCATGGATTTCGCATTGTTTCCGGCGGTACGGATAATCACCTCATGCTCATTGATCTCAAGAGCAAAAACATCACCGGCAAGGAAGCGGAACGATTGCTTGAAGATGCAGGCCTGACAGTGAATAAAAATGCCATCCCTTTTGATACCCAGTCACGATTTGTTACCGGCGGGATTCGTCTGGGAACTCCGGCAGTAACGACCAGGGGGCTGAAAGAACCAGAGATGGTTCAAATTGCCGACTGGGTGAATCGGGTGCTTACTTCCAGGCAGCCGCCTGAAATCGGTAAGGTTCGCCAGGAGGTTCGTTACCTTTGTGATTCCCTGCCCCTGTACCCGGATATTGTGCGGGACGAACTCTTAACGTAGGAACATCTATGAAATGTCCATACTGCGGCCATCTTGACAATCGGGTTATTGACTCGCGCCTGAACAAGGATAAGACCATTACCAGACGACGGCGGGCCTGTGCATCGTGCATGCAGCGTTTTACCACCTATGAGCGGATCGAGATGATGATGCCCATGCTGGTTAAAAAGGACGGACGACGGGAACCCTGGGATCGCGGCAAGATGATTGTCGGCCTTGAAAAGGCCTGTGAAAAACTAGCTGTCAGTATGTCGGACATTGATACCTTTGTCGATGATATCGAACGTAGGTTGCAGGATATCGGGGGGAAAGAGATCCCGACCACCCAGGTCGGTGAATGGGTGATGGAGGCGTTGCCCGGGCTTGATGAGGTTGCCTATGTGCGCTTTGCCTCGGTGTACCGCCAGTTTAAGGACGTGAATGAGTTTATGGATGAACTGAAGCATTTTTTAGGTGAACGAAACGGGAAGTAACACAGTGTCAGCTTTGAAAAATGATGATGTTCGGTTCATGCGACTTGCAGTTGAACAGGCCGGGAAAGGGCAGGGCAGGACGTCACCCAATCCCTGTGTGGGCGCTGTTATTGTCAGAGACGGAGTTGTTGTCGGCATGGGCTATCATCGCAAAGCCGGAACTCCCCATGCTGAGATACATGCCATTGCCGATGCAGGTACGTTGTGTGATGGCGCAACCATCTATGTGACTCTGGAACCCTGCAACCATACCGGCAGGACACCGCCCTGCAGTCGGGCTGTTATTGTTGCTGGACTGAAACGAGTTGTTATCGGCATGACTGATCCCAATCCTGTGGCCGGTGGAGGAGCTGATTTTCTCCAGGAGCAGGGGCTGGATGTAGTGCTGGGGGTACTTGAGCAGGAGTGCAGACAGTTAAATTATCCCTTTCTTAAACACTCTGTCAGCGGTCTTCCCTGGGTGGTGATGAAAGCCGGTATGAGTCTTGACGGTAAGATCAGCCGCAGACGCGGCCATGGCGGCGCAATCACCGGGCAGGAATCAAAGCAACGCGTACATGAGCTGCGTGACAGGCTGGATGCTCTATTGATAGGTATCGGCACAGCAGTCATTGATGATCCCTCGCTGACGACCCGTCTGCCCGATGGGGGCCGCGACCCACTCAGGGTAATTCTCGACAGTCATCTCAAATTACCACTGGAGGCTCAACTGCTTCGGCAGCGATCCTCTGCAGCAACGTGGATTTTTTGCGGGGTTCATGCAGGACTGCAGCGTCAGGAGCAATTGGAAAAGGCCGGTGCTGTTGTTTACCGGATAGATACTGATTCGGGGGGACGTCTTGATCTGCTACAGGTTTTACAGGAATTAGGCAAGGCTGATGTAACTTCGGTTCTGGTTGAGGGCGGTGCAGGTATTCACGGCTCTTTTCTGCGGGCAAAGCTGGTAGATCAAGCCTTTTTATTTGTTGCCCCGTATTTTATAGGCGAGGCTGGTACTCCGCTTATTGCAGGGTACAGTATAGATGAACCAGGCCTTCCTCCGCTAACACTCGCTGATGTTACCACTGAAGCTGTCGGCCGGGATATCCTGATGCAGGGGCTTGTTGCTTCATTATAGTTTTTGATCCTCCTGCAGCAATGTTCGTATATGCGGCAATTTTTCCGTCAGCTGTTTTCGTGACGGAAAATCAATACTCAGCGTAACCTGTGTGTCTTCAAAAGAGAGGATGTGGTCTACCCGGATGCTGGAAGGGAGGCCCAGCTGCCTGGTGAATTGGGCAAAATTTTCTTCCGCAGCAAGAGACTTTGGGCTGCACTGCTGCTGCAGCCATTTCAGCAGGGCCGTTGCCCTCTGTGGTCCATTGTGCTTCTTATTTTTTTCTTTTTCATGCCAACCGGTCAACAACTCCACGCCACTACACTTGAGCCTTTTGGTCAGCTCAAATACCTGGTCAATGAGCTTCTGCTGTTTTGAACCGCCCATTTGTAATTCCCGGATAAGCGCGGCTAAATAGCGTTGATCATCTTGAGGGAAACGCAACAGATTTTTTCCTGCACGCAGGGAGAGAACGCCCTCGTGCAGGCTGCGCTGGGCCACCGGCACAAGTTTGAGAAGGGAGATGAGCTCAGCTGGAATATGGGATTTTTCTTTATACCCCAACAAAGGAAGAAATTGAAGAGTATCTTCTGCAGGCAGTGCATCCTGCACCTTGTGGAAAAAAACCGCTTGCTCAATACAGCTTAAGCTGGAACCGATAAGTTGGTGGCGCAGCAGTGTATTATAAATGAATTGTTTATCAGAGGGATCTTTTTGATAAATCACCAGGGCCGTTACAGTGGAACCATTGTTCCCAACTCCAGCCAGAATTCGTTTTTTCCCTGAGAGTACAATGAATGTTTCGTGCCCCTGCTCTAACAGGAGGGGAGGGTGGAGGATACCGTATGTACGAATATCGGCTTTTAGGGTCGGATCCGGCACTGCTGAGGCAAAAGGGTTAAGGGCATACAGAGTGTTTGATAGATCAATAGCTGCAATCGGTACCTGTTGATAATGAGTCTGCATGGGGGACGGCCGGATGTTCTGAGAAGGAGATTAAGGAGGTATCGGCGTCAGGTAAAAAAATGCAGCAACCACAGTGAATTGACACTCTGATTGCTGCAGGTCACGGCAAAAAAGATCAACCGTTAATTTTGGAGCGTAGAATTCCGGACGGCTTAAAGGTAACAACACGACGCGCATCCAGGGTCAGCTCATCACCGGTTTGCGGATTACGACCACGCCGGGCCTTTTTGTCTTTGACGTTGAATTTACCAAACCCGCTGAGCAGGAGATCCTCGCCTTGAATAAGCGATTTTTTGGACAGGGCCAGAAAGGTTTCAACCGAGTCTGTGGCTTGCGCCTTGGTCAGAGTGGGATGATTCTTGTATACCTGCTGAATGAGGTCTGCTTTTGTCAGGGTCATGGCATTACGCCTCCAATCGATTGTTAACAATCTCTGCTTATCTATAACTTTCCGTAAGTTACATGATACGAAATCTGTTGGTTATGTCAATTACTATCACGAAAGAAACTTAAAAGCCTTTGTTCCTGCAAATTGTGCACTTGCACCAAGTTCTTCTTCAATACGCAGTAGCTGGTTGTATTTTGCAACCCGATCGCTACGGGATGGAGCACCGGTTTTGATTTGGCCGGTATTTAAGGAAACGGCAAGATCAGCAATGGTTACATCCTCGGTCTCGCCGGATCTGTGGGAGATAATCGATGTATATCCGGAACGATGCGCCATGTCGACAGCATCGATGGTCTCGGTCACAGTGCCAATTTGGTTGAGTTTGATAAGAATTGAATTTGCCACATTGCGCCTGATACCCTTTGCTAAAATTTTTGTATTTGTCACAAAAATATCATCACCAACTAACTGGATCGAATGCCCCAGTTCACTGGTAAGTTTTTTCCACCCCTTCCAGTCGGATTCGTCCAGGCCGTCTTCGATGGAGATAAGCGGGTACTTGCTCACCCAATTTGCATACAAGGCAATCATTTGCTCTGCAGTTTTTTTCGGCTTTTTTTCTGCAGTCAGGATATATTTTTTTTCATTGGCAGAGTAAAATTCACTGGCTGCGGCATCAATGCCGATAAATATGTCCTTGCCCGGCTTGTAACCAGCCTGAACAATTCCCTCCAGGATAACCTGCATGGCCTCTTCATTAGAATTAAGGTCAGGGGCGAAACCTCCCTCATCGCCGACTGCTGTCTGCAGACCGCGTTTTTTCAGCACTGCTTTCAAAGCATGAAAGGTTTCAACTCCCATCTGCAGCGCACCGGCAAAGGATGATGCCCCTGCCGGTAAAATCATGAACTCCTGAATATCCACGTTATTATCTGCATGGGCACCACCGTTAATGATGTTCATCATCGGCACCGGCAGGACTTTGGCGTTTACTCCACCCAGGTAATTGTACAACGGAAGTTCCAATTCCATGGCAGAAGCCTTGGCAACAGCCATGGATATACCTAAAATTGCATTGGCTCCAAGATTTTTTTTGTTGGGAGTATTGTCCAGCGTTAACATGGTCTGGTCGATCAATAACTGCAGAGTTGATTCAAAACCCAACAATGTTGGCGCGATCTTTTCATTCACATTTTTGACTGCCTGGAGTACTCCCTTGCCGCCATATCGTTTCCTTCGCGTATCTCGCAGCTCAAGCGCCTCGCGTTTTCCTGTTGACGCACCTGAGGGCACAGCTGCACGACCGAAAGCACCGCTTTCAAGATACACTTCAACCTCAACTGTAGGATTGCCCCGTGAATCAATTATTTCACGGGCAATAACGTCTATTATTTCACTCATTTGATCATTTCTTGTATTATTATAAGATGCCTATCCACCAACGACGCTTGCCATTTTAAAGATTGGCAGGTACATCGCTACAACCAGTCCACCAATCATGCCACCGAGGAAAACCATCATAAACGGTTCGATCATGGCGGTTAGGTTTTCTACAGCCTGGTCAACTTCTTCGTCATAGAAGTCAGCAATTTT
>CAZQKF010000190.1:0-4968 GCA_964593645.1 uncultured Desulfobulbus sp. | reverse complement strand
TGAGCGGGAATAACTCAGTGGTAGAGTGTAACCTTGCCAAGGTTGAAGTCGCGAGTTCGAATCTCGTTTCCCGCTCCACTGATACTCCAAGGTTCGGACCCGGTTCGAACCTTTTTTTGTTATTTTGTTCCATGTTTACAATTGAGGCACAGACATGAAAACTTATTATACGCCAGTCGATGAAATAGACCGTAAATGGTATGTAGTTGATGCCGACGGTAAAGTGCTCGGCCGGATTGCCACTGAAATAGCCCACAGACTGCGCGGTAAGCATAAACCAACGTTCTGTAATTTTCAGGATAACGGTGATTTTATTGTTGTCATCAATGCCGAACGCATTCATCTGACCGGCAAAAAGTGGGACGACAAGATCTACTATAGGCATAGTGGCTATATGGGCGGCATCTCCAACCGAACAGCTAAAGAGGTTCTGGAAAAAAGCCCGGAAGACCTGATCATGATGGCAGTGAAGGGCATGCTTCCCAAAAATAAAATCGGCCGTGCACAGCTTAAAAAACTGAAAGTGTACGCCGGATCAGAACATCCCCACAAGGCCCAGCAGCCTGAAACCCTGGATATATAACGGAGCTTATCCCATGGCGCAGGAACAAACATACGCTACCGGCAAACGGAAAACCGCAATCGCCCGGGTCTGGATTACCCCCGGCGGAAGCGGCCAGATTAATGTTAATCAGCAGTCCATGGAAGAGTACTTCGGTAATATCTTCTTTGAGCCTAAAATCATCAAACCCTTTGCAGTAACTGAAATGGCTGAGAAGTTTGATGTCAAGGCTACAGTCAAGGGAGGCGGCAAGTCCGCTCAGGTTGACGCTCTGGTGCATGGTATTTCCAAGGCACTCCAGGAATTCAATCCTGAACTGCGTGATGCCCTTAAAAAAGCCGGTCTGCTGACCCGTGACTCCCGTGCCAAAGAGCGGAAGAAATACGGCCAGCGCGGTGCTCGTGCCCGCTTCCAGTTCTCCAAGCGTTAATTTACGGGACTGCAGCACACGTTTTATTAGTTTTATCCGTACATCCAGGGGAACAACGAGCAGTCTCGTTGTTCCCCTTTTTTATTGTCTTAAGAGGGACCAGTCATGTTGAAAGTAGGAATTATCGGTGCATCCGGCTACACCGGCGTTGAGCTGGCCCGGATACTCTCAAGCCATCCGGAAGTAGAGCTTACCGTTGCCACCTCAAGGCAGTATGCCGGTAAGGCAATGTCCGAGGTCTTCCCCAGTCTTCGCAAACGTGTTGATCTGGTGTGCAAAAATCTGACAGGAGATGAACTTGCCGACAAGGCGGATTTTTTCTTCACGGCAGTACCCCACAAGACTGCGATGGATATTGTGCCGCCCCTGCTTGCTGCCGGTAAAAAAGTCGTTGATCTCAGTGCCGACTTTCGGATCCGAGACGTCAGCGTGTATGAACAGTGGTACCAGGCCCATTCCAGTGCCGAGCTTATTGACGAAGCAGTGTACGGCCTGCCCGAACTGTACCGGGACCAGGTTCAAGGTGCACGGCTGGTTGCCAATCCTGGCTGCTATCCCACTTCAATTACTTTGGGTCTTGCCCCGCTCCTGCGAGAGAAGCTCATTGACCCGGCCACCCTTATCATCGACTCAAAATCCGGTACTTCCGGAGCCGGCAGGGCTGCCAGTGTCGGCACTCTATTTTGTGAAGTCGCGGACGGTTTCAAGGCGTACAAGGTCGGCGGAACCCACCGGCACATCCCGGAAATTGAGCAGGAACTCTCTGCCCTGGCAGATCAAAATGTGACCATCTCCTTTACTCCGCACCTGCTGCCCATCTCCCGTGGTATTTTGAGCACTATTTATGGTTCTCTGAGCCCTTCAATTACTGATGAAGAACTGCAGCAGCTCTATGAAACGACCTACGCGGATGAGCCCTTTGTCCGGGTCTGTCCGGCAGGAACCTTTCCGGCCACCCAGTATGTGCGGGGCAGCAACTGCTGTGATATCGGCGTCCAACGCGACCCGAGAACCGGCCGGGTTATTGTCCTGTCCGCCATTGACAACATTGCCAAAGGCGCCTCAGGCCAAGCCGTGCAGAACATGAACCTGATGAATGGTTTTGCTGAGACCTGCGGCCTGCTGGGTGCTCCGTTTTTTCCGTGAGCCAGACCAATATTCGCCTGCTCATTGCCTATGACGGCAGTAACTACTGCGGATGGCAGCGCCAGAAAAACGGCCCTACGATCCAGGGAACAATCGAAGAAAAGATTGAAATTATTACCGGCTGCAAGAGTACAGTCAACGGTGCCGGCCGTACCGATGCAGGGGTGCACGCTCTGGCCATGGCTGCAAATTTCCAGACCAGCGCAACAATACCTGCCAGTGCCTATACCGGTGCACTCAACTCCATGCTGCCCAAAGACATCCGTATTCTGCAGTCCGCTGCAGTCTCAGCCGACTTTCATGCCCGTTATAACTCCACCGGCAAGACCTATCGCTACGATTTCTTTACCGGTTCCATCCAGCCACCCTATGAACGACTGTATCGCACCCACTCACCACAACCCTTTGACCTGGGAGCAGTCAGGGATTGCCTGCAGCAGTTGGTCGGCACGCACGACTTTACAAGCTTTGAGGCCGCAGGTTCCAGAGATCTGAGCTGGGTCGGCGGACGCGGAGCCGTTCGTACACTTATCAATGCAGAGTGCACTGTGAACCCGGCCGAACCTGAGTATTTTTCGTTCACTTTTACCGGTGACGGATTCCTGCGACACATGGTGCGTAATATTGCTGGTACTCTGTTTCCAGTCGGTTCCGGCCGAATCAGCCGTGATGAGTTTGCTGCACTTTTTGCGGCCAAAAACCGACAGCAAGCCGGGCCGACCGCCCCGGCTTGCGGCCTGTTCCTGAAAACAGTCCATTATGATCCATTCCCTGAAAGCACCAGCTAAAACTGACTATGTTTATCACCTGCAAACCCCTTATCCTGGCGTCTGTGTCTCCGCGACGCAGACAGTTTCTCACTGATCTTGGTCTGGAATTCACCTGTTCACCAGCCGACATCGATGAAACCCCCCTGCCCAATGAGACACCGGCTGCGTTTGCCCTCCGCATGGCCCTGGCTAAGGCTGAAGCAGCAGCGGCGAAAAATCCACAGGCATTTGTCATCGGCTCCGACACCGTAGTTACCTGTGAAGGGAGTATTCTAGGCAAACCCGTAGACGCTTCACATGCCCTGGCCATGCTGCGCAGCCTGCAGGGAAGAACGCACCAGGTAATTACCGGCCTGGCCCTTGTCTGCGTGCAGGAAAACTGCACAGAGCAGCTGACACGAATAACAGAGGTCACGTTCAACACCTTTGCCGATTCCATCCTCCAGGCCTACATCAACACGGGTGATCCCATGGACAAGGCAGGATCCTACGGCATCCAAAGCAAAGGAGCCTTTCTTGTCCGTGCCATCAAGGGATCCTGTTCCAATGTTATCGGCATGCCCATTAGTACCTGCACCAGCCTCCTCCTGCAGCATGGAGTGATCAGATCACACCAATGATCCGGGCAATACCTTGACAGCATGCCAGTAATCATGCTACAAAATAGGTAAGTTTCTCTCTATTTTTAGCATGTTAAATCTTTTTTCAGAGTACACGCGCCCGGACATTCATGCCCTACATCCTGAAAAAATATTATCCTGTCCGAAACGTCCTTTTCTTTCTGGGTGAAGGGGCGCTCATATTTCTTTCCATTAACCTTGTCTACATCCTTTTTTCCGGCTGGGAAACCTACCTGATAGATTATTTTCTTGATTCGTTTCGCGCTCTTGTTGTCACATTTATCTTTCAACTGACGCTTTATTTCTTTGACCTGTATGACCTGAGCAGAAACCGAACCTCCAGGGATACAGTTACCCGGATGCTGCAGGCATTTGGTATCGGCTGTATCCTTTTATCCGGGGTCTACTATTCGTTTCCCCACCTCGGCATCTCGACTGAAATCTTTTTCAGCAGCTATGCCGCCATCTGTCTGGCCCTGCTCGTCTGGCGAGTTCTCTATTATCTCATTTTGAAAAAACGACTCTTTTCTCAACCCATTCTGCTGATCGGCACCGGCAAGATGGCTGCTGAAATTACCGAAGAGATAGAGGACAATCAGGACTCAGGCTATAAGGTTGCCGCCTTTGTCGGGGAAAGCATACCAATATATAATCCCAACAACGCACCACTGGTTCCTTTAAAATCACGTCTCACCGATATCTGTACCGAATTCGGCGTTGATCAGGTTGTTGTTGCTCTGGACGACAGGCGGGGAACAATGCCGATTAAAGGTCTTCTCAAATGTAAACTTCGGGGAGTGATCATCCACGACGGCATCACCTTTTATGAGGCCATTACCGGCAAAATACTCGTGGAAAACGTCAACCCGGCCTGGCTTATTTTCTCCAATGGTTTTCAGAGCAGCAGGCTTTCCTATTTCTTTAAGCGCGTGCTGGATATTTTCTTGTCAATGGTTGGGCTCATTGCGTCCTTACCGGCTACCCTACCGGTTATCCTCCTGATTAAACTGGAGTCCCCAGGACCGATTTTTTATCTGCAGGAACGAGTCGGCGAACGCGGCGACACCTTTAAGGTTATCAAATTTCGATCCATGCGCCAGGATGCAGAAAAGAACGGTGCGGTCTGGGCAAGAGAAAACGATGACCGAGTCACCAAAATCGGCGGTTTTATTCGTAAGGTTCGGATCGATGAAATTCCCCAGATGTGGAATGTACTCAAAGGAGAGATGAGTTTTGTCGGGCCAAGACCGGAACGTCCGGTCTTTGTGGAGCATCTTACGGAATCGATCCCCTATTACTCCCTGCGCCATTCTGTAAAACCAGGAATCAGCGGCTGGGCACAGGTCTGTTATCCTTATGGAGCTTCAAAAGAAGATGCACTGCGTAAACTTGAGTACGATCTCTATTATATTAAAAATCAATCTATCTTTATCGACTTTC
>CAZQKF010000189.1:0-4970 GCA_964593645.1 uncultured Desulfobulbus sp. | reverse complement strand
GTTTCAGCTTCAGTGCAATTGTGGTTGTGGGCGACGGCAATGGAAAAGTAGGGTATGGACTGGGCAAGGCAAATCAAGTGCCTGAGGCCATCCGTAAAGGTGTAGAACGGGCGCGTAAGGACATGCAGCGTGTTTCGTTGACTGACATTTCAATTCCCCATGCCATTAACGGAAAGTTTAAGTCCGGCAAGGTTATGCTCCGGCCCGCATCCGATGGTACCGGTGTAATTGCCGGCGGTGCGGTTCGTGCAGTGCTTGAGGCTGCTGGTGTACAGAATATCCTGACAAAATGTCTTGGATCCAATAATCCTCACAACCTGGTTAAAGCCACGGTTGATGGATTACGGAGACTTCGGACAGCAGAGGAAATTGCCAGGATTCGTGGTCTTGATGTTGAGGAAATGGTCGCATAGACCACCTTTAATTACTATTGAACCTCTTAATCCGATTTAGATCGGCATTGGTTGAATTATGAGTGAAAAAGTTACAGTTACCCAGGTAAAGAGCGGCATCGGCAGCACGAAAAAAATTCGTGCAACCTTGGTAGGCCTTGGCTTAACCAAAATGCAAAAGACCATTACCAGAAAAGATACCCCTGAAATCAGAGGCATGATAGCAAAGGTACAGCATCTTGTCCGGGTGGAGGAATAATCATGATCAGTCTTAATAATCTTTCCCCAAATAAAGGTGCACGTAAGACGCGTAAGCGGATAGGTCGTGGGCCCGGGTCAGGTTTCGGTAAAACTGCCGGTCGTGGCCATAAAGGTGCCCGTTCCCGTTCAGGTTTTACTTCCAAACCAGGGTTTGAGGGTGGCCAGATGCCGTTGCATCGTCGTCTGCCCAAGCGGGGCTTCACCAATATCTTTAAAAAAGAGTATGTCATTATCTCTCTTGGCCAGCTTGACGGTTTTGATGCAGATGCCACTGTTGATCGTGCGGCTCTGATTGACGCCGGGATGATCACAGAGCGTGATGAGTATATCAAGGTACTTGCCAATGGTGAAATTACCAAGGCCCTGACCTTAGATGTAGACAAGATCAGCCAGGGAGCTCGAGATAAAATTCTTGCTGCCGGTGGTACGGTCAAGGAATAAGATATGAGTGGTCTTGCCAGTGCTGCAAATATTCCGGAACTTCGAAGGAGGGTAGTCTTTACCCTCCTTATGTTATTTGTATACCGGATGGGTGTTCAGATACCCACTCCCGGTATTAACGGCGAGGCTCTAGCTGCCTTTTTCCAGCAAAATGCAGGCACACTATTTGGGATGTTCAATATGTTCTCCGGCGGTGCGCTTGAGAATTTTTCCATTTTTGCCCTCGGCATTATGCCGTACATCTCTGCTTCAATTATTATTCAGCTGCTTACTGTTGTTATTCCACAGCTTGAGTCATTGAAGAAAGAAGGTGAGGCCGGGCAGCGCAAGATCACCCAGTATACCAGGTACGGAACAGTCGGGCTCTCGATTATCCAGGGATTTTTTATTGCCTCTGGGCTTGAAGGCATGGCCGGCCCCTCTGGTGCTGCCATTGTCATGCATCCCGGCATAGAGTTTAAATTGATGACCGTGCTGACTCTGACCTCGGGTACGTCGTTTATCATGTGGCTGGGTGAGCAGATGACTGAGCGAGGTATCGGCAACGGAATTTCCCTTATCATCTATGCCGGTATTATTGCCAGGATGCCTGCAGCCATTGGTAACTCTGTGCAGTTGATCAAGTCAGGTGAAATTCCCATGATTTTTGTCCCTATTATGCTGGTTATGATGTTTGGTATTGTTGCCCTGATCGTGTTCTTTGAAACCGCGCAGCGGAGAATTCCAATTCAGTATGCAAAACGGGTTGTGGGAAGAAAGGTATATGGAGGACAGTCTTCGCACTTGCCTCTTAAAATTAATATATCCGGCGTTATACCGCCGATCTTTGCCTCTTCTATCATGATGTTTCCGGCAACGATTGGTTCCTTTATTCAGATTGACTGGGTTCAGCAGGTCTCTGCAGCACTTTCTCCGGGTACCGTCTACTATTATATGCTCTATGTTGGTATGATTGTATTTTTCTGCTTTTTCTATACAGCAGTGACATTCAATCCCGATGAGGTAGCGGAAAATCTAAAGAAAAACGGTGGGTTTGTTCCTGGAATCCGACCTGGTAAAAAGACGGCTCAGTTTGTAGACAAGGTATTGACCAGGCTCACCGTTGTTGGTGCAATTTACTTAAGCGCTGTCTGTGTGCTTCCGACACTGCTTATCAGTAAATTCAATATTCCGTTCTATTTCGGTGGTACTGCATTGCTTATTGTTGTCGGCGTTGCCATTGACACTATCTCACAGATTGAATCTCACCTTGTAATGCGCAATTATGAAGGCTTTATGAAAGCCGGTAAGATCAAGGGTAGACGCTGAGGCTGGTGTGGGGGCAAAGCAGGATAAATCTATAACGGTTAAAACAGCTGCAGAGATTAAGATTATGCAGCAGGCCAATAGTATTGTGGCCGGAGTCCTTGGGTTGCTTCAGAAAGAGATGCGACCCGGTCTGACCACCATGGAAATGGATTCGTGGGCTGAGAAGTATTGCAGGGATCATGGAGCTGAACCCGCTTTCAAAGGGTATCGTGGTTTTCCCGGCAGTCTCTGTATTTCCATTAATGAACAGGTTGTCCATGGAATTCCGTCTACCAAGGTCAAAGTTCGTGATGGTGATATTGTTTCAGTTGATTTTGGTACCATGTATAAAGGCTTTTATGGTGATTCTGCTGTAACAATTCCTGTGGGAAAAATTTCCAAGGAAAATGACTCACTGCTGCAGGTAACCAGAGAATCTCTGGAGCGGGGGATCCGGCAGGTTCGGATAGGTAATCGTATTGCCGATGTATCCCGAGCAGTGCAGTCGTATGTTGAAGAGCATGGATATTCCGTGGTTCGTCAGTTTGTTGGCCATGGCATAGGCACTAGCTTGCATGAGGGGCCGGAAGTGCCCAACTATGTACAGAAACAGGCTTCACCACGTATTCTTGAAGGTATGGTGATTGCCATTGAGCCAATGGTGAATGCGGGCACCCATAAGGTAAAAGTCCTTAAAGACGGCTGGACTGTGGTCACGGCTGATCGTAAAATGTCTGCCCATTTTGAACATTCTGTGGCAGCAACAGCTAACGGGCCCTTGGTTCTCAGCAGGAGAGACGGGGAAATTTGATTCCCGGAACTCCTTTGTATATTTTATTGTCTGGTAAGTGAAAAAAAGTTGTAAAAAAAATCAATAGTCGATATATAATATAACTTTTTGCTCTGACTAAAAAAATAGTGGATGGTGAGTATGGCAAAAGAAGAGGCCATTGAAGTTGAAGGAACCATTGTTGAACCGTTGCCCAACGCCATGTTTCGGGTTGAGCTTGATAACGGTCATAAGGTTCTCGCGCATATTTCAGGTAAGATGCGTATGCACTATATAAAAATTCTTCCCGGTGATCGGGTAACCGTAGAGCTGTCTCCCTATGATTTGACCAGGGGGCGGGTCACCTTCCGCGCGAAAGGCGGCGGTAAGCCCAAACGTTAACTCGGCGGGATTGTAGAGGAGAGAGATCATGAAGGTACGGTCATCTGTAAAAAAGATGTGCAGCAGCTGTAAAATTCACAAGCGTAAAGGTGTGGTGCATGTCAGCTGCAAAAATAAAAAACATAAACAGCGTCAGGGTTGATTTTCCCACGTTGTTTTGTACAGCGTTTTAGATAAGGAGTAGAGTCTTGGCACGTATAGCTGGTGTAGATTTACCGAGAAGTAAACATATTGATCGCGCCCTTACCTATATTTATGGTATTGGCCTGACCTCGGCGCGGAAGATCCTGGATGAAGCGGATTTACCGTACCAGATGAATTCCGATGATTTGAGTGGTGATGATGTTACCCGGATCCGTAAAATAATTGAAGCCGATTTCGTCGTTGAAGGTGATCGCCGTCGAGAAGTCGCAATGGATATCAAGCGTCTTGTCGACCTTGGCACCTATCGCGGTCGTCGTCATCGGCAGTCACTGCCCTGTCGCGGTCAGCGGACAAAGACTAATGCCCGTACCCGCAAGGGACCTAAACGCGGTGCAGCGGTTCGTAAAAAATAAATTGTATACACCCTTACCTAAGGTGAGGCTGTAACTCATATTGGAGCAGACATGGCAAAGGGAAAAAAAGGCGCAGTTCGAAGCAAGCGCCGTGAAAAGAAAAATATTCCTGAGGGAATTGTTTTCATTTATTCTACCTTTAACAATACTCTTATTACGATCTCCGACCGCCAGGGCAATGTGATTGCCTGGTCAAGTGCCGGTGTTATCGGATTTAAGGGATCGCGCAAGTCCACACCGTTTGCCGCGCAGAATGCACTCAGCGATGCTGTGGCCAAGGCCAAAGAGCATGGGATTCGTAAGGTTGAGATTCGTGTTAAGGGCCCGGGGCCAGGTCGAGAGGCAGCACTTCGTGCCATGACTTCGACTGAACTTGATGTGAGCAAAATTGTTGATGTGACACCGGTTCCGCATAACGGCTGCAAGCCGCCTAAGCGTCGCCGGGTTTAGTTTTTTCGCAGATAGTGCGATGTACGGTCGCAACCAGCCTGAGCTGATCGTTGTGTAAAACCGATACCGATTGAGGAGGATTACGTGGCAAGATATACAGGAGCGTCCTGCCGGATGTGCAGACGGGAAAACCTGAAGTTATTTTTGAAAGGAGAGCGTTGCTACTCCGATAAATGTTCTTTTGAGCGCCGTGCGTATGCACCGGGCATGCATGGACAGAATCGTTTCCGCAAGGTTTCCGATTATGCTGGTCAGCTCCGTGAGAAGCAGAAAGTTAAGCATATGTACGGTATGCTTGAAGGTCAGTTCCGCCGTTATTTTCATATAGCTGATCGTGCCAAGGGAGTAACCGGCACAAACCTGTTGTCTCTACTTGAGCGACGTCTTGATAATGTTGTGTACAGGCTGGGT
>CAZQKF010000188.1:0-4980 GCA_964593645.1 uncultured Desulfobulbus sp. | reverse complement strand
AGCGTTTTGATTTTGATGCGATCAACCTGGCGTATAACCGTGCCCTTGAGCTTAAAGTCTCTATGCAGCGTGCCCGGGATATATTGGAGGAACAGGTGTGATCCGGCATTCACCCGTACATCTCAAAGATTTTTTGCAGTTATGTGAAGCCTGTGAGGCCGTGCAGAACGCGGTTCTACTTGATATTCTCCAGCAGGCTGAAACCAGCGTCATCGGTCGCCGCTTTGGTTTTGAACGAATCAAGGACAGTGCAGCCTATTGCACATCGGTTACCCCGACGATCTGGAGTGATGTTGAGCCCTATGCCCAAAAGCTGGCCGGTGGGGAAGGGGATCAGCTCTTTGCGGGGCTGCCGGAGTATTTTATCTGTACAAGCGGCACGACAGGATCAATAAAGATTATTCCCGAGTCGGCTGCAGGCAGGCTGGCCAAATCGATTACTGCCCGCCTGCGGCTTGAAGCAATGTGTTGTCACGCCCCGGCAATCCAGCGGGGAAAGCTCCTGCCGTTGGTTAATAATGCAATAGAGGGCTATACCGAAGCGGGTATTGCCTATGGCAGTGCCTCGGGGATTACGCTGTTGACAGCACCTGAGTCAATCCGGGCCATGATTGCTTTTCCACCGGAAATTCTTGAAATCGGCTATAGCAATGTGCTGGATTATCTTATTATGCGGTTTGCTGTAGAACAGGATGTGCGGGCGATCTTCGGAAATAACGCGGGTCGAATTGAACAGCTCTGTCTACGGGCTGAGGCAGATGCAGAGCAAATAATAAACGATATAGAAACAGGCTCTGTCTCCTATGCTGATCAGATTCCGGAAGGGGTATATGCCTCTCTGCAGTCAGGATGTGTTGCTAACCCCGGACGTGGTCAAATGTTACGTGAAGCGTATGCAGGAAAAAAGCGTTTTACTCCCGAGGTCTATTGGCCGAAGTTGCAGGTAGTTTCCTGCTGGCTTTCCGGATCGGTCGGCCGATACGTCGAGTCGATCCGGGGAGTATTTGACGACAAAATATTTTTTTTCGATATCGGATACGGTGCAACGGAAGGAAAGTTTAATATCCCGCTGGAGCCGGAAAAATCAGCAGGGCCACTGGCAATTCATGCCGCCTTTTATGAGTTTAAACCACTAAACGGCAGTGACCGGATGTTGCTTGCCCATGAAGTGCAGGCAGGTGAAAGCTATGAGCTGTTTGTGACGAATTATTCAGGGCTATATCGTTATGGTATGCGTGATATCGTTCGTATTGAGGGCTTTACCGGAACTACGCCGCGTATCGTTTTTGAGCAGAAGGCGGGTGATGTCCTGAATCTTTGCGGTGAAAAAGTGGCGGCAAGTTCGTTGATTGCTCTTGTTACATCAGTTGTCGGGGAGCAGCTGGTTCACTGGTGTGTAGTGGGGGAAGATTTGGCCAAACGCTATCATTTTTTCCTGGAACTCGATAAACTTCCCGAAGATATTGCAGCTGCTCTGCATCACTACAGTGAATCTCTTGAGCAGGCACTGTGTGAAGACAACTTGATTTATCCAGTTTTTCGTGGTCAGAAGCTGCTGCAGCCGGCAGTGGTGAGTTTGATGCGGCCGGGCTGGCAGGAGGCGCTTTACGCCGGTCAAATTCAAAGCGGGCACAATCGGGCTCAGGTGAAGCTGCCGCTGGTGTATACATCTGTGCCTCTGAAAAGTTTTGAAGCGTCAAACAGTGGTTGAGTCAAAGGCATTTGCCGGGGATACGTTTCGCTTCGGGGCAATTGTCCTGCTGATTGGTTCGATCGTGCGGATCGGTGCCTCGATTTACCTGCCCGCCATGCCGGATATCGGCAGGGAGTTACAGGTCAGCGACGCGTTGATGAGCCATACTCTGACACTATATTTTGTTGTTTTTGCTCTTTTTACTCTGGTGGCCGGTGTCCTTTCCGATGCCTATGGGCGTAAGGTGATTCTGACAGCCGGGATGCTGTTTTTTATTGCCGGTTCTACCATCTGTGCGCTGACGCAGAGCTTTGAGATGTTACTGATCGGACGGGGGGTACAGGCCTTTGGGGCGAGTATGATTCCCGGAACCTTACTGGCCATGATACGTGACGCCTGCTCTGATGCTCGGGTAGTGACGCTGGTGGGGTGGCTGGCAGTATTGAGTGGACTTTTTCTGGTTGCGGCACCGCTGATCGGCGGTGTGTTGACCTATTTTTTGGATTGGCAGTCCAACTTCTGGTTTCTGGTGATTTTTACATTGCTGGTTTTTTTTGCGGCCATTGCCTGCGTAGAGGAGACCCTCCCCAAATCGGATCGGATCAGGCTGGGGGGGCACCGAACATTAACTGTGGCATACGGGATACTTTCTTCTGCCGATTTTGTTTTGGTCTTGTTACCGGTAATCCTCTGCTTTGCAATTCAGGGAGCGTTTCTTGCGGCAGCACCCTATATAATTGTTCACGGCTACGGATTAAGTCCGGTAGAATTCGGGATCAGTAATATGGTCATTGTAATCGGCATTTTTGCCGGACGCGCTATTGGAGCACGTCTACTGAAGCACTGCGGTCCAGCTGAGGTCTACCGGACAGGCGGACTGTCGGTGTTGGTGGTCAGCATACTTTTTGGGCTTTTGAGCGTGGGTATGCTCAATGGACTGGTTATGTTTCTTCTCCTCATGTCTTTGTTTGCCACTGTTTTTGGGATGATTTCACCCATCGGTATGAAATCATCCCTGACTGCTTTTCGTTCAACCAGTGGAATTACTGCTTCTTTACAGGGAGCCTCCCTGCTTGGTGCCTCGGCAATTGGCAGTGCACTGGTTGGCCTGGGGGCATATCTCTGTCCTGATCATTCGATCCAGTCTGTTTTTGCTTTGGTGGCGGCACTGTTCTGCAGTGGTGCTGCGATGGCATCCCTGGCTTCCCGTCACCGTCTTGTCTAAAATGTAATCTACGTCAGACGGAAGGGAAAAAATAGTTAATTCCAATGAGGTTAGAGAATTTTTGTTCAGCTGGGCTGCAGGCTTGCATCAGTATTTTTTATGACTGACTGTCCAATCGCACAACGGACGGCACAGCAGCGGAAAGGGGAACAAATACCGAAGACTCGGATATGAAAATTAAGGAAAAAAGATTTGACAGGAGATCGTTTTTTCAGTAGGTATCGTGACGTGAGCTGAACCACCATTCACTTTACAGGCTAAGTATTCATTTTTTTTGGAGTCATTGGGAGCGGTTGCATGATTACAATTGATATTACAATGGTAATTCACATCATCAATATGATTTTATTGATGGTCGTCCTGAACGCACTTCTGTACAAGCCGGTTTTAGGTATTATTGAAAAACGGCAGGAGAAGCTGGATGCGTTGAACAATGATGTAGAGCAGTTTGAGCAAAATGCCCGGCATCGTCAGGCTGAAGTAGACAAGAAAATGCGCGAGGCAAGTGCAAAGGCCAAAAAGGCCTTGGATGGTGCCCGCAGTGAAGCGCAAGCTGCAGGTGCTGAAAAGGTGGCTGCGATCCGTGAGGAATCAGACGGCGAGAAAGAAAAGCTGATGGCTGATGTAAAATCACAGGTCGAGACCGCCCGTAAAGAGCTGCTGGATAACGCGACTGGGTTTGCCCAGGATATGGCTGGAAAGATACTTGGAAGGAGTCTGGAAGCATGAAAGCTCAAATTTTTAAAATTGTTCTGCCGGTACTGCTGGCCCTTGCGCTCTGCGCAGCGCCGACGGTGTTTGCCTCAGGGCACGACGAGGCTGTAGACAGTGCAGCTGTACAGGGTGTAGAAGCTGCCCATGATGCCAACAAAGCTTATGCTGAAGAGCAGCATGGTGAAACTGCTGCAGCCGCACATGACAGCAAAATGGCTGCAGAACACAGTGCGGCTGTTGAGTCTGACGCCCACACGGCAGGTGTGGAAGCTGAAGGTCATGGTGAGGGGCATCACCCTCCAATGATCACCGCTGAACGGCTGAAAGACCTTTTCTGGCGTACCGCCAACTTTATTGCTCTGGTTATAATTCTGGTGAAGTTCCTGGCCAAGCCGATTGCCGGTGGTCTTGCCGGGCGCCGTCGCAGTATTCAGGAAGAGATTGAAACGCTTGAGGCCAAACGTGACGAGGCCGAGCGTTCGTATAAAGAATTTGAATCCCGTCTTGCCGGTATGGAAAAAGAAATGGAGACCGTCGTCGAAAAGGCCATTGCCATGGCCCAGGACGAGAAAGTCCGGATTCTCAAGGAGGCCGAGCAGTCGGCAGAAGATATTAAACGCCAGGCCGAGGCCGCTGTGAACGCAGCAGTCGTTGAGGCAAAGCGTTCATTGCAGGAAGAGGTGGCTGATCAGGCCGCCGCCATGGCTGAGGAGTTGATCGTAAAAAATCTGACACCCGAGGATCAGGTTACGATCACTGAACAGTATCTCGAGAAGGTAGGTGCGGTACAGTGAAACAGATAATCTTAGCAAAGCGGTATGCCAAGGCGATCTTTTCCCTTGGTAAGGAACAGGGCGAAGTCGAGGGCTACGCAGAGACCTTAAACAGGATTGCCGATCTTTTCAAAGATGCCGATCTCGAGTTGGAGGATGCACTGACCAACCCGCTGTATCCTTTGGAGGCCAGGCAGAAGGTAATGGCCAAGGTGGCTGATGCTGCCAAGGCTGATAAGGTGATGACCTCTTTTCTCAATCTACTGATTGAGAAAAAACGTGTTGATGTACTGCCTGAGATAGCATCAGCTGTGCAGGAGATGCTCGACAGTGAAGAGAATATCAGTCACGGCTCTGTTACCTCGGCAATAGAACTTGACAGTGCGCTGCTTGAGAAGATTCAGGCAACCCTGGAAAAAATAACAGGAAATAAGGTAATTCTTGAGACACAGGTTGATCCCTCCATTATCGGCGGCATTGTTGCCAAGGTCGGAGATCTGGTGTTGGACGGAAGTATTAGAACGCAACTTAATGGATTAAAAGAATCTATCAAGGGGAGAGAATAGTCAAATGCA
>CAZQKF010000187.1:0-5059 GCA_964593645.1 uncultured Desulfobulbus sp. | reverse complement strand
GTACGCCGGGCCTGCAGGTCGTCCGCCGAGGAGACAAAGGACTGGCTGATCGCGTCAATATCCTGCTCCATGGCAAATTGCAGGCATTCTCGGTCACGCGGTGTAAAGGCGGATGCGCCTAGGTCAATGCCTGGCAGATTGAGTCCCTTGTGTGAGCGCAGCTCTCCACCCACTTCCACCGTACAGTGCACATCCGCACCCTCTACAGTATCCACCCGCAGCTGAATAAAACCGTCGTTTAGAAACAGGGTATTACCCGGTTTAACGACTTTGGGCAGTTCGTCATAACTCATACTGACTCTGTCTTTATTACCGGTGATGTCGTTACTGGTCAGGGTGAACCGGTCACCGCTTTCCAGAAAGATGGGTTCATCGGCAATAATGCCCAGCCGCATCTTGGGGCCGGGCAGGTCAGCCATTATCGCCACCCGGTGTCCGGCTTTTTCTGCTGCGGCCCGGACATTGGTCACGGTTCGGGCATGGGAGTTAAAGTCGCCATGGGAGAAGTTGAGCCGGGCAACGTTCATACCCGCGTTGATCATGGCGACCAGAGTGTCAATGGTATTTGAGGCCGGTCCGATGGTGGCGACAATTTTAGTCCTGCCGGCAGGGAGTTTATGGAAATTCATATTTATAATTCCGGGGGATTGATTGATTTGGAAGATTCGTTCCGGTTGTTTCCCGGCAGTGGCCGGCTTGTCTGGTTCAGGGATATCATCGCTGTGTATCAGGAATTTTAGGTTATCTGATAATGTGTAGAAATCTATTTATTATCAAAGTGATAATAAATGTCAGCGATGATATCCCTCGGGCGTGACACGCTTGTGCAGGCCCGGTACGGCAGTTTAGTATGCTTAACTGTCAGCCGGCTTGGCCAGTTCTCGCAGCCGTTTGCCATATTCCCGGCGCAGGGTGTCGAGGTAGTCGGCATCCACCGCCCCTTTCCAGGTTTTAACCTTGTAAAACCGTTTGGGCAGAACCACGTCTTCGGGTGAAAAACCGGTGGCAAAGCGGAGACGCCAGCGGTGGCTGCGGATGCGTTCCCCGGCCTGGGCCAGTTTATCAGTCACATCGGGATAGCCGATCGCCTGCAGACATTCCCCCAGCACCTCCTCTGTATACACAGAGCGGGCAAAGAGGCAGGAGACCATGGACGTGAGCAGGCAGCGCCCCGGTTCATCATTAATAAGGAAGTTGACTGCCTTGTCCACATCTTTTTCATCATGTTTTTGATCATAGGAGTAACCGCCCGTGTCCAGGTGCGAGTGGCGAAATCCCAGGGACTGGGCCGCAAAAAACAGCTCGCCCGTGGCATAGCCGGCCATCTCCTGGCCCAGCACACAGCCAAATTCCGCACCGCCGTAGACCTCGGCCGCCTTTAACGTTCCCTGGCCAAGCAGCCGGTAAAACTCATTGGCCCCTGTGCCAAGATAATGAGCTGCCTGCCGGTAGCCGTCGGTATTACCGAAGGCCAGCGGTACCAGGGTTTCCTTTTCTGATATCAATCCCTGCTCCACAGCCTCGGTTGCCCAGGCCAGGGCAACGCCGCCGGACATGGAATCCAGCGATACCCGTTCCATGACGTCCATGATGTTGAGCACGTCAAAGGTATTGGTCACCCCGAGCATGGTACCGCAGGAAAAGACCGGCTCATAATCATAGGCCACCTGGCGGTACATATACCTGTTGTCCTGGGAAAATTTTTCGCGCACATAGCCGATATGGATGCAGCCCACCGGACAGCCGGAGCAGGCACCGTTACGCAGCAGGGCGTCGTCGGCAAAGCGCTGGCCGTTAATGCCCTTGATGCCTTCCGGATCGCTGGTCTGCTGCAGGTTGCGCCAGGGCAGGGACTGGATATCGTCCAGGGCCTGCAGGTTGGCAGGCGTACCCAGGCTGTGATATTTCTGCATCATCTTGGTGGCCGTAACCTGTTCGTATACTTTGGCAAACAGGTTCTTGTACTCTTTGGTATCGGGCAGCTCAAAACTGCCGTCACCCTGGATGATGATGCCCTTAATGTTTTTACTGCCCAGTACTGCGCCGCCGCCCAACCGTCCGAAATGGCGATAGGTGTCGGCATTGATGCAGGCCATGGCCGAGCCGATCTCGCCGGACTGGCCGATGCGGAGGATGGACCGGTGGCCGGAGCCGCCACGGCTCATGCGGCGCAGCAGCTTGCCCGAGGCGTAGGCGTCCATGCCGGCCATAAACGAGACATCCTGGATGCTGACGGAGCGTGAACCCACCTCAATAGAGGATAAGTTCTTCGCCCGGCCGGTGATCATCAGGGCGTCCAGGTCGGCGAATTTCAAGGCCAGGGCGGATCGGCCGCCGGCATGACTTTCCGTATACTGGTCATGGTAGGGGCTTTTAAAGGCGGCTACGGTCTTACTCATCAGCGGGAACGATCCGGTCAGCGGGCCGATGGCCAGAATAAAGGGCTGCAGTTCCTCGTTCCAGGGCAGATCAACCCTGCCGAACTGTTCAAAGAGCAGCGCAGCCAGACCGGAGCCGCCCACGGCGGTTGCCCGGCCGTCAATGCGGTGCAGTTTGCTCTTGCCGGTGGAGGCGTTGACTTCCAAAACCCGAAAATATGGTCGGTTCATGCGTCTACCTCCCCGGCTGTTACGGTTTCATGGTCACGCATTTCCAGACAGTCGTGGGGGCAGTAGTCCACGCACTGGCCGCATTGGACGCAGACGTAAATGGTGCCGTCGCTCTCCTGGAAAATGGCATTGACCGGACAGGCCGGAACACAGTCCCCGCAGAGGATACAGAGTTTTTTCTTAAAAATGACGCCGCCTTGTTTGCGTTGGGCCAGGGCGCCGGTTGGACAGGCAGCAACGCAGGGGGCAGGCTCGCAGGCCAGGCAGCGTTCAGCCGTAAAGCCCGATGACAGACCGCCGGTGGAGTGAATGCGAATCCCGGAGGTCTCCCAGGACAGCCGTTTATGAACAAGCCGGGCGCAGGCAAGGGCACAGGAATGACAGCCGATGCAGCGCTCCATATGCGGGGCAGTAAGAATTTTCAAGGAATGACTCCTCTGACTATGATCTTGTAAAAGGAAAAAAGAGACTTAAGGTGTTAAATACTATTAAATAATAATAACATTCACCTGTTGCAGGCGTCAAGGAGAATCAAGGCTTTCTCTTTTTGCCGGTTTGTGCTACATGGTGGTATGAAATTGAAAATCGCGACGGAGCAGAACATGGGCAAAAAAGAGGTTGATGCGGGCCAGTGCAATTCCGAAGTACAACCGACCAGGCTGGTCTTTGATTACATTCCCTCCGTGGTCAGGGAGCTGTCCGAGGGGTTTACATCCCGTAAATGGTCCAGTCATATAGAACCGGTGCCGATTCCGTCCAAGGAAGAGGTGGTTGATCTGGTGCAGCAGGCCCAGCGGATTCTCTTTCCCGGCTACTTCACCAATATGATGCTCAGCCCCTCTTCGCTGGAATATCACTTGGGCCAGAATCTGAATATTTTTTATGAGAACCTGGCTCGCCAGGTCAGCTCGGCCATCCGTCATGACTGTTTTCGCCATAATCAGTCCTGCTCAAAATGCGGCGAACGCAGTCATCAGATTGCCGGTGAGTTTGTCCGCGCCCTGCCGCAGATCCGACAGCTGCTGGAGTCAGATATTGAGGCCACCCTGGAAGGGGATCCGGCTGCAGCCAATGCCGACGAGGTCATATTCAGCTATCCCGGCCTGTTTGCCATTTTTGTCTACCGGCTGGCTCATAAGCTTGTCGAACTTGAAGTGCCTATTATCCCCCGTATAATGAGTGAATATGCCTATCATCGCACTGCCATTGATATTCATCCCGGGGCGTCAATCGGCGAGTCGTTTTTTATTGACCACGGTGCCGGTGTGGTGATCGGTGCAACCAGTACCCTGGGGAGCAGGGTGCGTATTTACCAGGGCGTCACCCTGGGTGCCTTGTCCCTGCCCAAGGGGGCCGGCCGCCTGTTTAAAGACACCAGGCGTCATCCGACCATTGAAGACGACGTCATTATTTATGCCAATGCCACCATCCTGGGTGGAGAGACCGTGATCGGTGCCCGCTCCATTGTCGGCGGCAATGTCTGGCTGACCGAGAGCATTGGTCCGGACACCAAGGTGATTTTAAAACAGCCTGAGCTGGTCTATATCGGCAAAAATAAAAAAGGAGAGCAAACAGCATGAATATTTATGAGGATCTATCCCGAAGCGTCGGCCATACTCCCCTTGTCCGTCTGGCTAAAATAGGCGCAGCTTGTAAGGCGGACATTTTAGCCAAACTGGAATCGGCTAATCCCCTGGGGAGCGTGAAAGATCGGGTCGGGGTTGCCATGGTGGACGCGGCCGAAGAGGCCGGGTTGATCAATGGGAACACAACCATTATCGAACCCACCTCCGGCAACACCGGTATCGGCCTGGCCTTTGTCTGTGCCCGCCGTGGCTATCGGCTGATCCTGACCATGCCCGACACCATGAGTGTTGAACGGCGCAAGTTGCTCAAGTATTTAGGCGCAGAGCTTGAACTGACCCCGGGGGCCGGCGGTATCAAGGCAACTATTGCCCGGGCCGAAGAGCTGCTGGCCGCAACCGAAAACAGCTGGATGCCCAACCAGTTTGCCAATCCTTCCAACCCGGCCATGCACAAGCGCACCACCGGGCCGGAGATCTGGCAGCAGACAGACGGAACAGTGGATATCTTTGTGGCCGGGGTAGGTACAGGCGGTACTATCACCGGAGTGGGAACCTATTTGAAAGAGCAGAACTCGAACGTGCGGGTGGTGGCGGTGGAGCCATCAGCCTCGCCGGTGCTGTCCGGCGGTAAGCCCGGGCCGCATAAGATACAGGGGATCGGGGCTGGGTTTATACCCTCTATTCTTGATCGCAATATTCTTGATCAGGTAATACAGGTCAGCAATAACGAGGCCATGACAACGGCCCGGCACCTGGCTGCTGAGGAGGGTATACTCTGCGGTTTTTCATCTGGCGCTGCCGTTGTGGCAGCCCTGCAGGTCGCCTCTCTGCCCGAAAATACCGGAAAACAGATGGTAGTTGTTC
>CAZQKF010000186.1:0-5090 GCA_964593645.1 uncultured Desulfobulbus sp. | reverse complement strand
GAATCCTGGGTCCGACCCCAAACTCTTCTGCAAGCTGCTGCAGACATGCGTGATACTGGCGGGCAAGATCCATATCCACGGTCAGAACAGGGCCGCCGCCACTGCTGCCGGCAAGGGTCAGAACGATCTCAACCCGACCACGATCCTGATAAGCGGCAACTGTTTTTTTGACCCGCTCTTCAAGGGTAGCGTAGGCACGGGGCAGCACCACCCGCTGATCAAGAAACCGGTGTTTCACCGTGCGCATTTCCACGGTCCAGGTACGGTCTGCCTCAGTTGCCTCGCCCCGGCCGAAACCGGTCATACTTCGTGGTCGCATGGACAATTCTCTATTTTTTAAGGAAAAAAGGGGATGAACACAACTTTATATCAGGGTCGCCAACAGCTCCCCACGGCTGACAGAGGCTGTGCCCACCTTACCCACCACAATCCCGGCTGCATGGTTTGCAAGCACTGCTGCGTCGGTCATGGAACATCCCGCAGCCAGTCCCAGCGCCAGGGTAGCGGCAACAGTATCACCGGCACCTGTTACATCGTAGACCTCTTTGGCCATGGTGGGAATGGTGACCAGATCATGCTCGCCCTCAAGCAGGGCCATACCGGCTTCACCGCGGGTGATCAGCACCCCGCTGCAGTCAATTTCATCACGAATCAGGCGGGCCGCGGCCAGCAGACTCTGGGTGTCGTTAATATCGATACCGCTTATCTGCGAAGCCTCGTGGTTGTTGGGGGTAATGATAGTTGCCCCGACAAAACGGTGCAGATTTGCAGGCTTGGGATCAACAATTAAGGGAATCGGCCGACCGGTTCTGGTACGCAGCGTGTCAAGCAGCAGGTGCAGACTGGTCATGAGCTGTTCATTGACCACACCCTTGGAGTAATCCGAGACAATAACTGCGTCAAACTCGGCAAGATGGGTATTGAGATACGCAAGCAGATTATCCAGCGTTGCCCGGGACGGGCTACCTGATTTTTCACGATCATAGCGCACCACCTGCTGTCCTTGAGCAACAACCCTGGTTTTCAAGGTAGTGGGCCGGGTGCCCCTGACCAGTCCCTCAACAGGAGCGCCGACTTCCCGCATGAGACCCAGCAGTTCTTCCCCCATGGAATCACTGCCGATAATACCGCAGAGCGCACAGGATCCGCCCAGGGAAATAATATTGCGCAGCACATTGGCGCTGCCGCCGAGTAGCAGCTCTTCACGAGTAACATTGACCACCGGAACCGGGGCTTCAGGAGAAATTCTGGACACAGATCCCCAGATAAACTGGTCGACAATAACGTCACCGATTACCAGAATCCTGGTATCGGCAAACCGGTCAACAGCAAATTTCAAAGAATTTGTTACCATCAGGTATCAAGCTCTGCCAGTCGGTCGGCCATGCGCTCAGAGGCAAATACCAGTGACTCGAGATCAAGAAAATCCATCACATTATGATCAAACAATATCTTGACCTTGGCCTCAAAACCATCTTCCGGTTCTTCGTCCCAAAAAAGCAAATACAGGGGCACATGGGGCATCACCGGAATAATCATCCCCACATCCGCACTCTGATCATCAGGCCCGGAAACGCCTCCGACCTTGACCGCCACTTTACTGAGTTTGCCGGCACGACCGCTGAATCGTTTGGCCAGGCGCAGTTCACAGTAGGTGGCCAGGGTACGGATTTTTGAAATGGAGTTGGGCAGGCTTTCCATACCCACCCAGGTATTATCGGGGACTCTGCCGCCGCCAAAGGCAACATAGTTATAGAGCAGGATCTGATCTCTGGGATCAACAAGTTCCGCACCTGCAAGGGCAACATGGTCGCGCCCCAGCACTGCGGGCCGTCCCAGATAGGGGAATTCTAAAACATCAGGCTGCTCTGCTGTCCAGCCGGCCCCAAGACGCAGGGCCAACGCCTTAAAATCAAGATCTTTGACCTTGGATTTTAAATGCGCCACCAAGGCCATGTCCCGCTTTTCCTGACCTCGATCAACAGCATCAAGGCTTCCGTCTTCTTTGGCCGGAACAAGATCTGCTGGTAGCTCACCCTGAATATACGGACAGAGCTCAGGGGAAACTCCACCCTTGGTGACGGCAACGGCAAAGGCCAGACAGGCCGGATACCCGCACTCCCCGCAGTTGCTTGCCGGAGTATATTTTAAAAATTCATGCGGGGTCATCCGGACGTACCCCTTATTTCATTTTAGCGTTCAGCGCCTTGGTGGTATCAGCTGTGATATCATCAGTTTTGTCAAAATACAGGACACCGTTACGCGGTAGAACAACAGTATAGCCTTTGGCCTTGGCTACTTCCGTTACAATGACTTCCAGCTTTTTCATGATAGGCGTCAGGCTCTTTTCCTGCAGCTTTTTCATCTCCAGATTTGCATCTTCCTGCTTTTCACCCAGGCTCAGACGTTTCTTCTGAAATTCTCTGGCCTTTTCTTTTCTCTTATCCTCGCTCCATGCAGAAGACTTTTTCTCGATCTCTTTCTGCAGGGCGATGAGCGCATCCTCATCTTTTTTAAACCCGGCCTTGAGCTCTTCCATCCTCTTTTCAACCTTGGATTTTGCTTTCTTACCGGCCTCGGATTCTACAAGGACTTTCTGGATATTGATAACGGCAACCTTGCTTCCTGCTGCCTGAGCAGGAACAGTGGTAAAAGCCGCAACTGTTAAAAAGGCAAAGATAACTGCAATACTGCTTAATTTTACAATCTTATTCACAATCAAACTCCTCTAAATGTTCTTCAAAAGAATACAACCGGGTCTACCCGATCCAGCCGGACTGCCTGTCAGCCCAGTACATTATTTATGATCATCTATACTCAAAACGGCACAAAAACTCAAGTGGTCATCCCTGGTTTCCGTGCCGCAGATTTTCCTGCCGATATGCTGGACAGCAAGCAGTCGACAGTATCTCGTAGGTTCTATTTTATAATAACAAAATCATCCCGCCGATTCTGGGCCCAGGACAGTTCATCATGGCCAAACAGCAGTAATTTTTCCTCTCCCCAGCTGACGGTAAACAGACGGGCCGGATCAACGCCGAGGTTGACCAGATATTTCTTAGCACTCTGGGCCCGTCGCTCGCCCAGCGCCAGGTTATACTCACTAGTTCCCCGGGAATCACAGTTGCCTTCAATACGAACCCTGATATTGCTGTTGGACTTGATAAAATCGCCATTGCCTTCAATCCGTCCTACCTGGTCGATCTGGATCGTGGCGGAATCAAAATCAAAATAAACCGGAAGCATGGGCCCGGAAGTCCGCCCTTCCATGATATTATCGGTTTCTGATATAGCTGTTTCAAGGGATTCTGTCGGACCGAGCGCATCGGGATCTACAGCAGCCCCCTCAGGCATGGTCTCAGGACTCTTGTCACTGCAGCCTGCCAGGGTCAAAGTAAGGAACAGTATCATGAAAACCTTTTGCCATCGTGTCGTTTTCAGCCGCATTGTGTTCTCCATACTGATGTTAAGAATAATTATGATCGTTAAATTATAATTCTACTCGAACAGGTCATAAATTCAAGATTTTTCTCCGGGAAAAGGAATTCCCTTGCAAAAGCAAATCAGCCCATCTACTCTTAGCTGTTCAGTCAAAGGATCAGACCAACAATCCCAGCCCTGCCCTAAAAGGCATTGAAAACGTGACAGCAGAAAAATCTATCAATATCAGCAGCATAGAAGAGCTGCAATGCACAAATAAATTCGGCCGTTTTTTTGGCGTGTCCCAGCAGGTCTTTGACCGGGTCTGGAGCCGCCTCAGCAGGCCTGACCGGAACTCTGTGGTCTATATCTCCATGGAGATCGGAGCGGACCCGGATGTCTTTCACCCGGTTCAGGATTTTCTTATAGAGCAGGAATTTACCGAAAGTAAAGACGCTGCAACTCAACAACTGCTGGATAAATATCTGCAGGGCCCCAGGAAAATACCCAATTACAGCGGCGGCCTCGGCGTTCTTGCCGGAGACACATTAAAGAGTTTTGCCGATACGCATATTCCGGTGCTGGCCGTGTCCCTGCTCTACCGTGAGGGCTATTTTTCCCAGATTGTTGACTCTAAAATGGGTCAGATTGATCAGGCCACGACCTGGTCTCCCGAGGAAACGCCGACTCTTTTTAAGCTGAAGGATCCTGAAAACCCCGGTCAGCCACTTGAAATCACTGTTCCCTTTTATAACGAGTACGACCACCATACCAAGGCCAAGGCCCAGGTCTGGATGAAAATGGAGATCAGCGAGGAACTGGACTATTTTGTACCGGAATTTCTGCTGGATTACTCCATTCCCTCATCCCCTCCCTGGGTACGGGAAGCCGGGCTGCGACTGTACAACGCAACTTCAGCCATTATGAAGGCTAACCAGAGACGTATGTTGGGAGCAGCCATACTGCCGCTGATCAAGGCTCTTGATTTTACACCGCAAACCATTCACCTCAATGAACAGCATGGTGTTGCCGTTACCCTGCAGCTGATCCTGCGCCGGATCAAAGAAACCCTGGGCCCGGACTACAAAACTACCATGACCGATGATGATATCCGGGCGGCAGCACAGGAAGTGGCCAAACGGATCGTCTATACCATCCATACTCCGGTCAAGGCAGGTCACGATCGCTTTGCCCGCTCCCTGTATACCGGTATCAGCCATGACACCTGCCGCAAGATCCTGAATCTGCTGGCCAGTGATGATGAATCGCCCAGCGAATACAACTTTACCGCCTTTGCCATGCGGGTCAACCGGGCAGTCAATAGCGTCAGTCGTCTGCACCGGGATGTTACCCGCCAACAATTCCCTGAATTTGCCGACAAGATTACCGCCATTACCAATGGAGTTCATCACCTGACCTGGATCAGTGGGGCCCGAGCTAAAGTCTTTGACAATACCTCTGCCCTTGCAGGCTGGCGTGATAATCCCGGTATATTTGCCCGAGCCCCGCTTGATGGAGACACAAAATTTCGCACTGCACTGGCTGATGCCTGGCAACACGACAATCAGGCACTGATTGAATACATCAACACCATGCTGGTGGAGCACCGCAACCAGATGATGGAGACCTGGATTGATCCGCCCAACTACTTTTCTCATCTGCACGACGTG
>CAZQKF010000185.1:0-5093 GCA_964593645.1 uncultured Desulfobulbus sp. | reverse complement strand
TCAAACGCCCAATCAGGTTAATCAGGTCAACATGCATGCCGTGGGCACCTACATTAAAGGTATCCTGCTCACCAGCCTCCTTGATCTCAACATCCAGCTCTTCAGTCACCTTGGCAACGACTTCTTCAATGCGGGCCGGGTGAATTCTCCCGTCGGAAATAAGCTGAATCAGGGCCAGACGGGCAATTTCACGGCGAACAGGATTAAAACCCGAAAGAATCACCGCCTCCGGAGTGTCATCAATAATGATATCAATGCCCGTGGCCGCTTCAATGGCGCGTATATTACGCCCTTCCCGGCCAATGATTCGACCTTTCATCTCATCATTGGGCAGCGGTACCATAGAGACAGTCTTGTCGGCAACATAATCACCGGCATACCGGGCAATGGCAAGGGCGAGAATATTTTTACCCTTGCGATCCGCCTCAAGCTTCATCTCGTTTTCAATGCGATTGAGTCGTTTGGCCGCATCCATACGGGCCTCGCTCTCTATAGACTCCATAAGCTGTTCTTTGGCCTCATCACGGCCGATACCTGAGATTTTTTCCAGCTTATAGCGCTGTTCTTCGACCAGGTCTTCCAGTTCCTTTTCGCGTTTTTCTATTTTTTCGCCACGGTGTACAAGTTGTTCATCACGTGTGTCCAGGCCTGATGCTCTTTTTTTCAAATTACCGAGCTCGTCCTGCACCTCATCCAGCTTACGGTCAAGCCTGCGCTGTTCATCTTTGATCTCCTGACGGGTGGCCTTAATTTCAATTTCCGCCTCTTGTTTGGCCTGATATGCTTCCTCTTTAATCTGAAGTAGGGATTCTTTTTTAACCTGTTCTGCTTCCTGGAGGGCGTTTTCAATAATCTGCCGCCCCTGAGCCGCAACATTCTCCTGGTTACCTTCCACAAGTTTTTTTCTGAGGAAAAACCCGATTATCGCACCGACGATCAGGTCAAATCCAAGCAGAAGCATCATAGTTCCACTTACATCCATGACAATACACCTATATGTTATGCAGCGGCTCAAAACAAAAAAAGCACGGCTGCGAGAGTTAAACACAATGATGGAGGAGTGAAGGCGGTCTGGAGAACAAACCGATACAGGACAAGGTCATGCACAAAAAAGACCCTGCATTTCGGAAGATACGGCCATCAGGCCGTTATAATAGTACGTTTCAGTCGATAGACCGATGGGGTTCTGCGCCGCTGCTGCAGACACGGCTGTTTCTATTTTCCCCGATTAACATCCCACTGGAGGGGTTCAACATATATGGTAAACCTGATCTCGTCAGAGTTGTCTACGATCACCGGACCTGAATCTGTCCGCCTGTTCCACTCAAAACCATCCCGAAAATGGCCGTATTAAAAAAATTCCCCACCCTGCCGTGTCACCGCAATGATTAAACCTAATAAATTAGGTGGGCATGCTCATGAAGACCTCTGGAAATCAGTGAAGTTTTCCATAATTCAACAGGGAAGCTGCCCTATCAAAGAGAGTTGGCTCAATACTCCGCTGATCACAAACAGCGCAGGGAAATCAAAAATCTTCTACACTTACAGTATATCGCAGAACCCGGGAAAAGCAAAGCCAATTTCCCGGATCCTTACTCCAGGCCTGCTGTTATCTTATCAATAAGAGCAGCAACTGCCTGTTGCTGACTGGCCTGAAACGTGGAGTGCTCCTTGTCCAGCTTCACATAGAGGGCGGCAAGACGCAGACAACCCAGCACAAGCATTGTACTGGACGGCACCGTACTTCGGGCGGCCAGATCCGTCCCCTCCAACTCTTCCCGGAGCATGGCAACAGCTCCGTCTACCTCGTCTTCAGGCGCATCACTGTAAAAAGAAAATTCCTGCCCAAACAAGGTGAAGCTGACAAGACGCTCTTCCATCACAAGCTATGCCCAGCTCTGCTTAGCCGTTTTCCGGATGTTCTGAATCAAAAAGAGACCCCTGCTTGTCCTCGTCATTATCCGCCGGGGTCAACGTTTGTTCCTGTTCAGCCTCCCACTGCTCAATACGACCCAACAGTCCTGAAACGCGAGTGCCTACATCAGAACGCTCATCCCTGAGCTCGGCAATTTCCTCTTTCAGACCTGCACATTCGGCATCACGCTCGGCAAGCGTTGCCTCCAGAGCGTGAAAATTTGTTTTAAGATCATTGTACTTATTGAGCAGGCTATCGACAAACTGTTCGAGACGAACAAGCTCTTCGTTCTTTTCCATAATATACTCCTTTTTTACAGGAACCGGTATCGGCACCCTTAACTCATTGAAATTAAAGAAAACAATTTAAGACATAAGTATACCTGCCAACCGCTTTGAACGCAAGTATTTTACGTCCATTTCCAGAGAACTCGCATTCTACCGACAGTACTGCCAACTCACCGGCTGACCGTCCTGATAGGGCATGTGGCCATGGAATGGCCGAGGATCCTTATCAAAAACCAGAGGCAGAAAAAAACGATCTCCCTCCCACATAGGCAGGCTGCCCATTTCCGCCAGCTGGTGCCAGGCAAGATCACCTTCCTCATTTTCCGTATTCGGGGTGCCTGTAAAGGATGTAATAAGAAAAATAAACCCGAGCCAGTGTTCACCACTTGGACCAAACCCCGGCCAGTTGACTGTCCCGCGCAGGATCATGTCAAGACATGCAATATCGGCTTCCTCACGGATTTCCCGCACCATACAGGTCCGAACATCCTCCCCTGGTTTCATCTTACCACCCAGTCCATTATATTTTCCCAGATGATGATCACCGGAGCGGGCATTTCTATGTATCAGCAGCACCTGCTTACCGTCCGGAGAAAGTATATAACCAAGTGTGCCTATAACCGGTGTATACATATCCAACCTCTTTGTATTTAATAAACTTTCTTGCCACTTTTACACACCGGTATGCTATATTACAACCATGTGATTCTCTTTCAGGCAGCCGGGCTTCCTGGTACATTGTATGCAGGCCGCCTCATCGAATACTGACAATAAACAAACCTTACACTGTATGCCCTGTACTGTTCGTAAAAAATGGTTTTCCCTGCTTCTGCTAACCGGCCTACTTGTCTGGGCGGCACCGGCAGCTGCCGGCAAACAGTTTCCACTGTACCCGGCCATTATACCCAATGTCCAATTCTGGGAAAAAATTTACGCCACCTATTCCACCCATCAGGGCGTACTGCACGACAAGGAAGACCTGAATATCATCTATACGGTTGTTAACCTCGTGGACTGGAACACGCCCGGCGCCTCGAAAATAAACAAAAAACTCATCCAACTGTCCAGACAGCATTATAAAAATGTCCTGGCCAATCTCGCACGGGGCAGAAAGCCCAAAACCAGGGATGAAAAACGTATTGCCGCCCTGATTAAACGCAGTCGATATTCCTCCTACCGCAAGGCCCGGGATAATATCCGGCTGCAGATTGGCCAGAAGGATCGTTTCAGAAAGGGGGTTATTCGTTCCGGTGCCTACATGCCTGCCATCAAACGAATCCTCAAGGCGCAAAACCTGCCGCTGGAACTGGCCTACCTGCCACATGTCGAGTCATCCTTTAACCCCAGTGCCTATTCCAAGGCCGCGGCTGCCGGCCTCTGGCAGTTCACCCGCTCCACGGGCCGGGATTTCATGACAATCAACGATGTGCTGGATGAACGTCTTGACGTGTATCTGGCAACCCATGCTGCCGCAAAGTTTCTCAAGGAAAATCACCGGCAGTTACATTCCTGGCCACTGGCTCTGACCGCCTACAACTATGGCCGCACTGGTATGGTACGAGCCCAGAATCAGCTGGGATCCTACGAGGAAATATTTAAAAGTCACAATACTAAACTGTTTAAATTTGCCTCAAGAAACTTTTATTCTGAGTTCCTGGCAGCTCTGCGAGTTGCCAGGCGCCTGGAAAAAGATCCTGCCCTTATCAAAGATCGACCATGGGCCAGCACAACTGTTCGCCTGAAAGGGTATACCCTGGCTCGCGATCTTCGCAAATATTTTGGTGTTTCCAAACAGGATTTTTCCCGTCTGAACCCGGCTTTATTGCAGCCGGCGCTTAAGAATATAAAATATGTCCCAAAAGGGTACCTGCTGAGGCTGCCTGCAACCAAAGCCATCAGGCAGCGGACACGAACAATACCGTCCAGGCTGTTCCACAGCAGGCAAATCCGTGACAGGCTCTATACCGTCAAAAAAGGCGACAACGTGTCTTCCATTGCCCGAAAGTTCAAGATCAGCCCAAAAGAGCTTATCCGGGCTAACCGGTTAAACAAACAGGCAGCCATCCGTAAGGGGCAGAAGCTGAAAATCCCTGCCCGCGGCCCGATCGCAGGTCGCAGTGCAGGCAGAATAATCACTTTAAAGGCAACAGCTAAACATAAACCGTAAACCAGAAAAGACAGGAAAGACAATGGACATCTCTAAAACCATAGCAGATCTCAAACAACGGCCTGATTTTAATGATAATGTAGGCATGATTCTTATCCACAACGGCGTGGTACGCAACTGGTCACGACAGGATCACTCCGAGGTCAGCGGCCTGCAGACTAAAGTCAACCACCAACTGGTTGAACAGCTTCGACAGGAGTATCTTAAAAAACCAGGAATCTATGAGATTATCATTGAAACCGAGTCCGGTAGTTTTCAGCCTGGCGACGATCTGCTGTTTATCATTGTAGCCGGAGACCTGCGAGAAAACATCAAACCCGTCTTGTCGGATCTGCTGGACAGGGTCAAGGCCGAGGCCATCACCAAAAAAGAATTTGCAGCCTGAAGCTGCGACTACATTGTATCCGTCATGAGCACATCAATGCAGCAGGAAAGACACCGCCCGACAAGACAACTGACGCATTGGGCCTTTGCCCAGCACACAGGTGAGGGCGCGGCCAAGGCGGCTGGCCGCAGTTTGCTCCGCATTCTTATCATCATGGTGCAAGAGTTTACCAGCACCCATATAACTCTGCGTGCCTCGGCCCTGACCTTTACGATCATTCTTTCCCTGGTCCCCCTGCTTGCCATGAGCACAGCAATTCTCAAGGGGCTGGGCAGCGGTGATCAGCTGCAGACTCTGGCTTATCGGCTTATTGACCAGCTGGATCCACAGGATCACCCG
>CAZQKF010000184.1:0-5093 GCA_964593645.1 uncultured Desulfobulbus sp. | reverse complement strand
ACCTGTTCAACTTCCGACTTGGGCTGGCTCGGTTTCTGCGTGACAAGGGCTGCGAAGTGGTGATGATGTCGCCCATGGGCGATTATGGGCCACGTTTTGCCGCGCTCGGATTTCGCTGGATTGGCCTGCCCATGGACAGAAGGAGCCTGAACCCGGTACGTGAAGCCTGTCTTCTTCATCGTATCCGAAAGATATATTTTGAAGAACAACCTGATCTTATTCATAATTTCACTATTAAATGTGTTGTATACGGCTCTCTGGCTGCGCAATCCGTCGGAATTAATAAACGCATCAACGCTGTTACCGGGCTGGGTCACGTCTTTATCAACTCCTCGCTTAAGTCCCGAATGCTTCGTCCCGTGGTGAGACAGCTGCTGCGCACTGCGCTCCGGGGCAAGACTAGTTATCTGATCCTGCAAAACAGGGATGATCAGCAGTTATTTGCCGATCTTGATCTGATTAATTCCAGTCACGTCTCTGTAATTAAGGGATCAGGTGTGGACACCGACCTTTTTTCACCAACAAACCGAAAACGAGGCAGCCGATTTAAAATATTACTGGCATCACGTCTGCTGCGCGAAAAAGGGATTCAAACCTTTGTAGATGCAGCACAACTGTTATCAGAAAGGAAGGAACAAGTTCAGTTTTTGCTGGCCGGTGCATCTGACCCGGGAAACCCTTCTGCGGTAACTGCTGCGGAACTGGACGCCTGGAGACAACAGGGAGTTGTCGAGATCCTGGGGCACGTAGACGATATCCAGGCGTTAATGCAGAATATCGACCTGGTAGTACTGCCCAGTCACCGCGAAGGCGTTCCCCGTGGTCTGATAGAAGCAGCATCCATGGGCCTTCCCATTATTGCAACCGATGTGCCGGGGTGCCGGGAAATTGTAGAGGATAATACCAATGGTTTTCTGGTTCCTGTGGATGATGCAACAACCCTTGCCGGCAAGATAACAGAGTTTCTCGATAATCCCGAACTCTGCAGCATATTCGGTCGGGCAGGCAGAAACAGGGTGCTGATGGAATTTAATCAGGATCTTGTCTTTGAGCGCACTGCAGACGTGTATCGGGCTGCGGGATTGCCGATATGACGGTGAAAAACCTCCATAAAGATACCGCAGAAAGAGTACGCAGGATATTCAAAGACGAGGCACCTCCTTGCGTGCATCTTGACTCTGATTCCGGCAAGGATTTTTTGGAAGATATCATCAACCAGGGCATGGCTCCGATACTCTGGCACCAACTTGGAGGACGGAAAGGAACCGCAGACTGGCCCGCAGACATTCAGTCACGACTGCGTACTGTTGCTTTGCGCGAAACAGCAGTTGACCTGCGGCTGCAGCTGGAAGTCAGCAAGTTGGTGGATACATTCGCCGCAGCAGGCCTGCAGCCTCTGTTGATTAAGGGGACGCCTCTGTCCTACACTTTGTACCCGGCACCGGGGCTGCGCCCACGATGCGACACTGATATACTTATTGCTGAAAAGGATCGCAAACAAACAGCCGACATCATGAGGGAGCTGGGATACGTTGCTCTGCATGAAGCTGACGTTGATTTCATTAACTCCCAGATGTGCTACACCGGGCCGAAAGCGTCATTGCAGCACAGCAGTTTTGATATTCACTGGATGATCAGCAATAATGATCGTGCGTTCAGTCGTCGCTTCTCGTATAGCCAGTTGGTGGAAAAGGCGGTCAATGTCCCGGCACTGGGCAACAATGCATGGACCTTATGTCCTGTGGACGCTCTTATTGTTGCCTGTTTTCACAGGGCCGGTCATTATGCCCATGATGGCGACAGGCTGATCTGGCTGTATGATATTCACCTGTTGAGTGAGGCTTTGTCTGCAGAGGAAGCCTCGGATCTTTGCCGAAAAGCCAGGAAGCTTTCAGTGGTTAGTCTTTGCGTAGACGCCATGGTCACCGCGCAATCATGGTTTGGTTCGATGCTTGCCTCGCCGCTGGAGTTGTTGTTGCAGGAAGATCCGGGAGTGGAATATTCGACATTTCTCCTGCAGCCGGGCAGAGTCGGCAGTATCAGGAATAAGGCAGTACAGGATCTTAAAAGCATGGATACCTGGCCGCAGCGTCTGCGCTATCTGTTCCAGAATGTCTTTCCGCCGCCAAGCTATATGCTATGGCGTTATAACAGGAAGAAAAAGATTGCCTTACCCCGGCTCTATCTGCAGCGACTTGTAGACAGTGCCCGTATTTTTTTACGTAAAGAATAAGTATTTGCATACATCCTGAAAGGTACAATGAGTTATATTCTGACAAAACTGCTGCCGTTGTTTATTTATCCACTGGGTCTGGCCATTTGCCTGAGCCTGTTTGCGCTGTTTTTATTATTGGCAGGCCGAAAACGGGTTGCAGGTCTCTGCATTGCCCTGTCCATTGGTGTGCTGTGGACGGCATCAACCTCTGTTGTTGCAGACTCTGTTATTGCCTCACTGGAGCACCATTATCCTCCGATTGCAGCAGAGACTATGCCAACTGCCGATGTCATTCTTATCTTGGGTGGCGTTACCCGGGGCACTGTCCCCGGCACCGGCATGACCGATCTGAACGACGGGGTAGACCGCCTGATTCACGGTGCCCGGTTGTTTCAAGCAGGAAAAGCCCCACTTGTTGTTCTTACGGGAGGAAATGCCGAAGGTTTTCAACCGGAATCAGAGGCAATGGCTGATGTTCTTCAACTGATGGGTGTGCCTGACAAGGCCATGCTGCTTGAGTCAAAGAGTCGAACCACCTATCAAAACGGCGTGAACACGGTTTCACTCCTCAAACAACGGGGAATACACAAGGTGCTGCTGGTCACATCTGCCTATCATATGCGCCGGGCTGTAATGGTTTTTGAAAAGTTGGGCATTACTGTCATTCCTGCCGCAACTGATTACCAGATAGTGGAGCGATCCAAAACAATTCTTGACTGGCTGCCGCAGGCTGAAGCGCTCAGCACAACAAGCAAAGGGATTAAAGAGTATATCGGTATATGGGTCTACTCTTTTAAATTTTGAGCCATTGACCAGACGCACATTATCCAGAGGGGTTTTATATAGAGCCGCCATACTTTGCACCATCCTGCTGACAGCTGCTGCCGGAGTGGTTGTTTACAAAGCTCCGAATTGGCTGGTGGTGCAATCCAGGCCTCATCAGGCAGATATCGCTGTAATACTTGGCGGAGGCGGCGGCAGTCGACTGCGAAAAGGGTTGGCGCTGTATGATGCAGGTATGGTCAGGCAGCTTGTGCTGGTGGACACCAGGAAAGAATACTGGAAACATATGCTTAATCAACAATGCCCAAACGGTGTAGCCCAGGGAAAAGTTATTTTTCTGGAAGGATCCATCAGCACTCTGACAGACGCACAACTGGTTATACAGTATTGTCGTATACAAAAAATACGCAGTATCCTGGTCGTCACAGATCCCTACCATACAAGACGGGCGCTCATAGCCTTTACAGGCAAGTTCAAGCAGAGCAATATTAAGTTGTCAGTGCTCAGTTCCGAAGATTTTACCGGCAAATTATCGCCCAATGAGCAATGGTGGCAGGATAGTAATACCCGAAAAACTATCTGGGATGAGACTGGAAAGAGTGTATTCCTGCTCCTGCAGCAGTTTTTAAAGGTGTAAAACAAACATAATGACAGAAATTTATTCATTTAAAACACTGTTTGATCAGGTCAAAGCAGGGAAGGGTGATTTCTGGCGCACCAATCTGTACGGGATTGTGGCGACTTTTCTGCTGCTGCCGATTCCCCTGTTGATTCCTCTACTCATTGATGAAATTTTACTGCATAATCCCGGGCGGTTGACTACAACGATTGCATCAATTTTTGGTTCTGTTCAGCCCTGGGGATACATAACAATCATCTTGATCGCGATACTTACCCTCCGGTTTCTCGCCTTTTATTTCAATAACCGGCAGGGGTATTATTCCAACAAAATTACCCAGAAAATAAGCCGCCAACTGCGCTGTCGCATCCTGAATCATCTGGAATCTGTTGCTCTTGAAGAATATGAGACCATTAAATCTGGTGGTATTGCCTCAAAGACCGTGCAGGATGTGGAAAGTGTCAGCAGTTTTGCCGGACAAATGGTCACAACGGTACTCAGTGCCTCGCTGATGCTGACCGGAATTGCCCTGATCATGATCAAAATGAACTGGGTGCTGGCGCTGCTGGTCTTTATGCTGAACCCGATTTTTCTTGGTTTTTCCAGAATCCTGGGGCGGAAGACCGGTGAGTTACTGCGCAGGCAGCATGAAGCCTATCAACTCTATCATGAACTGCTCAATGAAACCCTGGAGCTGTTTGTCCAGGTGCGGGCAAGTAATCAGGAACGCACTTTTTTTACTCTATTGCAGGGTAGGGCCAGAGACATAGAACAGACTTCTCTGGAGTACGGATACAGGGCACAGGTTGCGGGCAACTCCTCAGCTCTGCTGACTAATACGGTGGTGGATCTTTTCCGGGCTCTGGGGATAGCTGCCGTGGTGTATTCGGATCTGTCCATCGGCATGATGATAGCCTTTCTCTTTTATCTGTCCACCCTGGTTGCGCCGATTCAGCAGTTAACCGGTCTGGTTATCGGCTATCAGATGACGAAACCGGCGCTGCAGCGCATCAATACGCTGTTGTCCCTGGCCCGTGAACCCGAGTATCTGCAGTTGGCCAATCCCTTTGTAAAGGCGCCCACAACCTCTGTTGAACTCAACAATATCAGCTTTTCCTATGCAACCGGCAAACAGGTGCTCCATGATATCAGCATAAGAGCTGAACAGGGGCAGAAGATTGGTTTGATCGGTGCCAGCGGCAGTGGCAAAACAACAGTCGGCCAGATCATGGTGGGCTTTTATCCAGCTCAAAATGGAGAAGTTCGTTACGGTAATATTCCCATCCAGGAAATTGGTTTATCAGTAGTACGGGAAAATGTAGCCCTGATGCTGCAGCAGGCCTTGTTTTTTAACGATACCATCCGGATGAACCTGACCATGTCAGGCAGCAAAAACGATCGGGATATATTCGCTGCCCTGGAAGCGTCTCAACTGGCAGAGTTTGTCGGCCAACTCGACAATGGCCTTGATACGTT
>CAZQKF010000183.1:0-5098 GCA_964593645.1 uncultured Desulfobulbus sp. | reverse complement strand
AGACCCTGGCCAAATCCAAAGAAAAAGGCTGGCTGCTTGACGGTTTTCCCCGCTCCCTGGCCCAGGCCGAGGCACTGGACAAGGCCCTGAAAGAATCAGGCATGAAACTTGACTATGTACTTGAGATCATTCTTGACCGCCAGATTGCCAAAGACCGCATCATGGGCCGCCGCCTGTGTGCCAATGACAACAACCACCCCAACCACATTGCCTTTGAGGCCATCAAGCCTGTGGAAAAAGACGGCAAACTGGTCTGCCGGGTCTGCGGCGGCGAGCTGAGCGCCCGTGCTGATGATCAGGACGAAGACGCCATCGGCAAACGCCATGACATCTACTATGACGACAAGACCGGCACCATGGCTGCTGTAAATTATTTCAAAAACAACAGCGACGCCAAGGTAATATCTGTGGACGGCTCCAAGGGCATCAAAGAGATTTCCGAGGAAATCATCAGCCAGCTCCCCTGATTCCGGGCTGACTGCATTTCCCTGTCTGCACAAGGCGTTTTCCGGCTCTACGCCGGAAAACGCTTTTTTTGTTTGACAGCATCTCTTTTTTATTCATTAATAAATATATGAAAACAATAATATCTACCAACCTTGTCCAGTCGATCATGGCCAAGGAGGCCTTTGCCCGCGAGTCATCCGACCAGATCGTTGAACTGGCCGAACAGATTATCGAGACCTTTAACGACGGCGGCAAGCTGCTCATCTTCGGCAACGGCGGCAGTGCGGCTGATGCCCAGCACATGGCGGCTGAATTCGTCAACCGGTTCCTGATCAACAGGCGTCCTCTGCCTGCCCTGGCCCTGACCACCGACACTTCGGTCATTACCTCCATCGCTAATGACTTTTCCTATGACCTGATCTTTGTCAAACAGATCCAGGCCTTAGGCAAGCCTGAAGACCTGGCCCTGGGAATTTCCACCTCCGGTACCTCGGCAAATGTACTCAAGGCCATTGCAACGGCCCGGGACATGGGGCTGAAAACTGCAGCGCTCACCGGCGGCAGCACCGTATCCGGTGAACTTACCGGAAACTGTGACCTGATTCTCAACGTGCCGTCTGACTCCACCCCCCATATCCAGGAAACACACCTCTGGGTGGAGCATGTACTCTGCGAAATGGTGGAAAGCGCCATTTTCAAAAACTGACTGTTATTGCAGGCACGGTGAGTTGTGGATACACAGTAGTTTTTTTCTCTCTGTGCATATCCGTGTGTATCTGTGTCCATCCGTGGTTCTCACCCTTCCAAATACCTGTTACCTATGAAGACACTCTTACCCAAGCCTCTTGATTTCAGCGGTCTGAACACCTATTCCGTCCATGACCGACATTCCAAGGTCACAATAAAAGACTTTGCCCGGCCTGTCCGCCCGGGCATGACCGTCAAAGAACTAATTGCCGGACTGCCGGGCCAGTTTGCCGGGGTGGATTTTCCCGAGTTTATTGAACGGACAGTGACAGCGCTTACAGGTAATCGTCCTTTGCTGCTCGGCATGGGGGCCCATGTGATCAAGGTCGGCCTGAACCCGGTTCTGATTGACCTGATGGAGCGCGGTATTATTTCAGCCATTGCCTTAAACGGTGCCGGAATTATCCATGACACGGAAATCGCCATGGTCGGCCGTACCTCGGAGGAGGTTGCCGATGTGCTTGACAACGGTGCTTTCGGTGCAGCAGAAGAGACCGGCAGGATACTCAACAGGGCCATTAACCGCGGAGCCGACGAGGGCATTGGCCTGGGTCAGGCCGTGGGCGATGCCCTGCTCAGCCATGATTTTCCCCATAACGACCAGAGCCTGATTGCCCAGGCCCGCAAAATGAATATTCCGGTGACAGTGCATGTGGCCATGGGCACGGATATTATTCATATCCACCCTGATGTGAACGGTGCCGCCATCGGCCGGACCAGCCATTACGATTTCAGGGTGTTCTGCCGACTGGTAAGCAATCTTGAGGGCGGAGTATACTGCAATATAGGTTCTGCTGTCCTGCTGCCGGAAGTCTTTTTAAAGGCACTGACCGTGGCGCGCAACCTAGGGTATGAGGTCAAAGACTTCACCACGGCAAACTTTGACTTTATCCGTCATTACCGCCCCTCAGTCAATGTTGTCCATCGCCCTACCCTTGAGGGCGGCAAAGGATTTAACTTCACCGGACACCACGAACTAATGATCCCGCTGCTTGCCGCGGCAATACAGGACAGGCTGGAATCTATCTGATATAGTCGCGTTCCTGATCTCACAGACACAAGTTTATTGTAGAAGCCCTCGACAATTTGACATATTGTATTTCCGGCGTCACTCCCGCGAAGACGGGAGTCCAGGGGGTGTCTGCTGAGTTTCGTTAATAGCCACTTTTTTTATTATCTCTTTATATAACGTTCATCATCCATGCAAAACAACACAGCCTCTAAAACAAAAAAAGGAAAAGTCTACCTTGTTGGTGCAGGCCCCGGTGATCCGGGCCTGATTACCCTGCGCGGCAAATACCTGCTGCAACGGGCTGAGATCGTAGTGTACGATTACCTGGCCAATCCAAAACTGCTGGGATATGTACCTGAAGATACCGAATGCATCTACGCTGGTAAAAAGGGTGGTGGCCTGCATGCCTTTACCCAAGAGGGAATTAACCAGCTGTTAGTGGATCATGCCAACTCCGGCAAACGCGTTGTCCGCCTCAAGGGCGGTGACCCGTTTATTTTCGGACGCGGTGCTGAGGAAATTGAAGACCTGGTTAAGGCGGGCATTGATTTTGAAGTCGTGCCGGGTGTCACCTCAGCTACGGCAGCGGCCACCTATGCGGGCATTCCCATCACTCATCGCGACTACACGGCCTCGGTTGCCTTTGTTACCGGCCATGAGGCGCCGGGCAAGAAAGAATCAAATATTGCCTGGGATAAACTGGCCACGGGAGCCGGGACTATTGTTGTCTACATGGGCATTAAGAATCTGCCCATTATCACCAAAAAACTCATGGACAACGGCCGGGCCGCAGACACCCCGGTGGCAGTTGTCCGCTGGGCATCCACCCCGCAGCAGCGCTCGGTGGTGGGCACCCTGGCAACTATTACTGATGTGGTTCAGGAGGCGGGCATTAAGCCCCCGGCCCTGGTTATTGTTGGGGAGGTGGTCAAACTGCGTAAATCCATTGACTGGTTTGAAAAACGGCCCCTGTTCGGCAAACGAATGGTGGTCACCCGCACCCGGGCCCAGGCCAGCGAACTGGTGGCCAAGCTTGAAGAAAACGGGGCAGCCTGTCTGGAGTATTCCACCATCCATATTGAACCGGTGGATGATTACCAGGCCCTGGATCAGGCCCTGGAAGTCATGAATTCCTACGACTGGGTGTTGTTTACCAGCCTCAATGCCATCACCTATTTTTTCAAACGTCTCAATGCCCTTGGCCGCGACAGCCGCTTTCTGGCCTCCTGCTGTATTGGAGCTGTGGGAAGGGCCACTGCCGAGGAGCTGCTCAAACACGGTATCAAAGCCGACTTGGTTCCGGAAAATTTCACCGGCGAAGGATTAGCCAAGGCGCTCATTAACGGCGGTGTACAGGATAAAAAAATTCTGCTGCCGCGGGCGCTCAAGGCCATGGAGACCTTGCCGGAAATGCTCGGTGATGCAGGCGCGGCGGTTAGCATTGCGCCGGTGTATCAAAATATTCCGCCCCAGGGCAGAAAAGATGAGCTGCGGGATCAGCTGAGCGAGGGAAATATTGATCTGGTCACCTTCACCAGTTCGTCCACGGTGACCAACTTTCTGACCATGGTGGATGCAAGGGATATAACAGAGCTGCACCAGCTGCTGGACAACGTAAAAATTGCCGCCATCGGGCCGATTACCGCTGAAACAGTCCGAAAAAGCGGACTGCAGGTAGACATCCAGCCGGACAGCTATACCATTGCCGACATGGTGGATGCCATTGTTGACCACTACAGCCCCGCCCACGACTGAACATCCGCTGCAGCTGTACAAGATTGAGCTGACGCCCGACAAAACGGGGCAGCGGCAGCAGAAACCTGGGGGAGGCACAAAAGAAAAAAAGGAAATACCACTTATCTGCAGTCAGTGCAGCACGCCGATTACCAGCAGGAAGCAGGCCGTCCAGGTCCAGGGACGACACGAACACGCGTTTTTCAACCCGGCCGGCATTGCCTTTGAAATCCGCTGCTATCGGCAGGCGCCCGGCTGCCTTGTCCAGGGCAACCTGACCGAAAAATTCAGCTGGTTTAACGGTTACAGCTGGCAGTTTGCAACCTGCAGCAACTGCCTAAGTCAGCTGGGCTGGTTCTTCATCTCAGACATTCACAAAAACTCATTTTTCGGCCTGATGACCGACAAAGTTATATAGCCCCGACTATTTGATGGCAATATCAGGTCTCTGCCTTTCGAAATTCCTGCAGTCTGGCCTTGATACAGTCTATACCGTCCAGAGAAAAACCCTGCATGGGCAGCCGGTACTGATCCAGGTTGTCCAGCATGGTAGTTATTTTATCCCGCAATCCGTCCACTGCGAGTTCCTGCCAGGGAATGCAGTCAATCAGGCCCCGCCCCTTCATTGCCCGGGCCCGCAGCAGCTGTTCCTGGCGCGGCCGATCCCGGGGAATAATCAACGAAACGGTACCCTGGCTTAAAATCTCGCACACTGTATTATAGCCCCCCATGGAGACCACCAGGTCGGCTGCGGCAAAGAGTTCTTCCATACGCGGATAAAAGGGACGAATTTTTATTCCCAATGCCCGGGCTCGCCTGGTCAGCTTCCGACGCTCCTCAATGGGCATAAATGGCCCGGTAACCAGCACACTCTGCACATCTTCAAGGCATGCCTCTTCAAGCATTGCCAGGTACACATCCATCATCTTAAAGCCGTCGCCGCCGCCGCCCGTGGTCAATACCAGCATCTTCTGACCGGTGTTAACACAGAATTTCTTTCTGGTTTTGGCAGCAACCGTTGCCGACACACCGCGACGGGGCAGGTAGCCGGTAAAAAACATCTTTTTCTGAACAGACTCGGGGATGGCATATTCCACCACTGCATCATAAATATCCCGGCGGCCATAAACCCATATCTCGGAGTACAGTTCTTCAAGA
>CAZQKF010000182.1:0-5103 GCA_964593645.1 uncultured Desulfobulbus sp. | reverse complement strand
AGAGTCTGTGGCCCATTATCAGCGGTCTGCCCGTGGCTGCTCTCTCCGTTATCAGGTGCAAAGGGATCGGGCAGATGTTCCGGCTGCACATACCCGCCCTCACAGAGGATGAACGAATATTCAATGATGTTTTCCAGCTCCCTGATATTACCAGGATAGTTGTAACGCATGAGTATTGCCAGAGCCGGTGCGGAGATACCGACAATATCTTTGCCCTGTTCTGCACTGTATTTCTTGATAAAATGATACACCAGCAGTGGCAGATCCTCTTTGCGCTCACGCAAAGGAGGGAGTTGAATTTTTACCACATTCAAGCGATAAAACAGGTCTTCGCGAAAAAGTCCCTCTTTAACAAGTTCCTGCAAATTGCGGTTGGTTGCAGTGATAATGCGTACATCAGCCTTAACCGGGGTATTTGACCCCAGTGGTTCATAAATTTTTTCCTGGAGCACTCGCAGCAATTTAACCTGCACGCTTTGCGGGATATCACCAATCTCGTCGAGAAACAGAGTGCCGCCCTCAGCTGCAGCAAATCTGCCGTCCCGATCTTTACGGGCATCAGTGAAGGCTCCAGCCTTATAGCCAAACAGCTCAGACTCAAGCAGGGTCTCGGGCAGGGCACCGCAGTTAACGATAATAAACGGTTTGTCCCGGCGCTCACTGGCATTAAACAGGGCTCGAGCCACCAGTTCCTTACCTGTTCCTGATTCACCAAGCACTAAGACCGTACTGGGGCTGCGGGCAATTTCAGGCATGATCTTAAACAGTCGCTGCATAGCTGTACTCTTGGAGATAATCTCATCAAAGGTGAATTTTTGGGTCAGCTGTTTGCGCAGGGTTGTAATAGCGGTTAAATCACGAAATGTTTCAACCCCGCCGATGATATTACCTTCATGGTCAGTCAGGGGCGCCGCACTGATGCTGATGGGGATTTTATCGCCATGATGATTGAGAATAGTGATGGATCGGTTGGACACTGGGCCGCCGCTGTACAGGCTTTCGGCAATAGCACAGTTTTTGCCGCAAATGCTGGAGTGGAAAATTTCTGAGCATGATTTACCCATGGCGTCATCTCGATTCCAGCCTGTGATCTCCTCGGCAGCCCGGTTAAAAGAGGTGATATGCCAGTTCCGATCCACGGTGAACACGCCGTCGGCAATGGAATCAAGGATGAGCGATCTTCTGATGGCCCTGGTCGTATCGCGAAATGTTTCAATACCGCCGATAACATTGCCCTGGTCATCGAGCAGCGGTGCTGCGCTGATAGATACCGGGATGAAATGGCCGGTTTTGGCCTTGATAAAGATAGTTCTGTCAATCTGTGCTTCCTGGGTATCAATGGAAGCTTTAAGCAGACAGGCACTACCACAGACACTGGAGTGAAATATTTCACCACAGCCCTTGCCCAGCACTTCATCCACGGTCCATCCCGTGATTTTTTCAGCAGCCAGATTGAAGGAGGTAATTTTCCAGTCTTTGTCTACGGTGAAGACCCCGTCTGCGACCGAATTTAAGATAAGGTCATTACGCAGTGAGGCGGAGTTATCGCGAAATGTTTCAACCCCGCCGATGATATGACCGTCATGGCCGTAAAGAGGGGCGGCACTGACAGAGACCGGCATGGTGGATCCGTCTTTGCGTTTAACAAAAATTGATCGATCAGTCAGATGAGTTCGCTTGCGCATGGATTCCGCCATCAGGCAGGATTTTCCGCAAAGGCTGGAATGAAAGACCTCGCCGCAGGGTTTGCCTATAACCTCATCATACGTCCAGCCGGTCAGCTGTTCGGCTGCCCTGTTAAAGGAGGTTATATGCCAGGAGTCATCCACGGTGAACACACCGTCTGAAACACTGTCAAGAGCCAGTTGGTGAATGATCATCTGGTCGCTTGTGTCCTGCAGGCAGATGATAGCACCGTTCATGGACTGGTTGTCGGTTCCGGGGAAGGGGATGACTGAGGCAAGGACTGAGCGCCTGTTTTTCTTGTCGTCGCTGCAGATAAGAATGGGATAGTTGGAAATAATATGACCTTGGCTTGCCGGTTTACAGAGTGCGGCAAGTGCGGAAAAATCCTGGTTGGAACAGAAAATTTCCTGACTTTTTTTACCAATGAGTTCTGCTGCTGGTCGACCGGTCAGTTCTTCACCTTTGGGATTAACGCCGGTTATTCTCCAGTTTTCATCAGTGATAAATACCGCAGCCGTGGCTGGTCGATCGGTGATATTTTTTGGTGTGTTCAGTGTGTTCATGTTGTCTCGTACCGACAAAAAAATTGGGTTTGGCGGGGTTGTATCTGCAGTTACTCCGCAGTTAGTGATTCTGTTTGTTCGTATCGATTGGGGCGCCAGTGTATCCCAAAATAATATTTATAGTTTTATATACCACGTTAATGTAGTCTGCTTCACTGGGATGGTCAAGTTTCTTGCACAAATATGGATGGTTAGCCTTCCTGGTAAACTTGGAAACCCTGGCAGATAATATTGGTGAGATGGGGTTGCATTTCCAACGATTTTGCGCTATATGTCCGCTACAATTGTGTTGATTCGGGAAAGTAATGCGGCACAAGCGTTGAATGAAGCGTCATTCAGCGTGGCGGAACGGTGTGGAAGATGGGGTATATGCTTTGTATGTTACCTTATTTATTTATATTCAGGGAGATGTGTAATGGACATTAAAGAACTGGAAAAGCTTCAGAGCGAGGGGATTGATAATCTGCCCTCCAAAGAGCGGCGAACGTTCCTCAAGGCCGGCCTGGCAATTACAGGCGTGTTTATGGGTGGAACCGTCTTGTCGCTGACAGCTGCTGATAACGTTGAGGCCAAGATTGGTGCAGCACCGGGCAGTGGAGAACCGCAGTTTCCGTACAGCCCTCATTACTCGATGGTACTACGGCAGAATCGTTGCGTAGACTGTCAGAAATGTATGGATGCCTGCGTCAAGACAAATAATGTTCCAGAGTATGGCTATCGGACAACAATCCTTGAGAGTTATAAAATTACCGGGCCTGCAGAAACCGAGCGTATTTTTATGCCGGTACTCTGTAATCATTGTAATCGGCCGCCGTGTGTCCGCGTTTGCCCGACCAAGGCTACCTATAAGGACAAAAAGACCGGCATCGTCATGATGAATTATAAAAAATGCATCGGATGTAAGACCTGTATGGCTGCCTGTCCATACAATGCCCGTTATTTTAATGAAGAAATTCGCGCCATTGACAAGTGTAACTTCTGTTATGATACCCGCCTGTCCAAGGGCAAAAAGGATACGGCCTGTGTTGCTGCCTGTCCTGCCAAGGTTCGAATTTTTGGTGATCTGGCCGACACCAATAGTAATGTCTACAAGCTGATCCATTCGCCGGATAAGGTTGTCTGGGTTCTCCGGCCGGAAACCGGTGCACTGCCGAACGTTTACTACATGAACGATTAAGGGTTGGGGGAATAAATACAATGAAGTTAAGCAATAAAATAATGTTGGCTTTTGGAGCGGCGGCCTGTGTCGGTTTTGTTTGTGCAGGCACTGGTCTGGCAAATACTGAAGGAGCTGCCGAGAATTCCCTGGTTGGTGCAACAGGAAGTTATGGCACCACGCAGACCGTCATTATAAGTGCGAATCTGCCGATGTTCAGTCATAAAGTACATGTTATAGACGCCGGTATGGGCTGTGATTCCTGTCATCCAGATACCTTCCAGAAAAAACGTGGTACTGCCGAAGCCGCAGGCGACTTCAACATGAAGTCTCTGGAAGAGGGCAAGTATTGCGGTACCTGTCACGATGGTGATACCGCCTTTGGTGTGACTGAGCCGGATACCTGTGTTACCTGTCACGGCAGTGATATGAAACAGCCTAAGACCATAGTCTTTGATAAACCGGTTAAGGCAGTTATTTTTGATCATACTATGCATACCGAAGACATGGGCCTGGATTGTAATGACTGCCATAATGATATATTTAAAATGAAAATGGGCAATGCAGAGTCGACGCCCGAAGCATTTACCATGGAAGCTCTGTATGCCGGTAAGTACTGTGGTGCCTGTCATGACGGCGATAATGCCTTTGCTTCAGATACCAAGTGTACGACCTGCCATATAGGCGTAAAAGGTTTTGATCGTCTGTTCGGTGATAAAACCAGTAAGGGCGAAGGGCACGGAGCCGAGTAATCAGGATTTCCTTCCACCTGCTTGTCATCACTCAGATGATGATGGACTTGTCCTGCAGGCAATGTATTGAAATACATTGCCTGCAGTTTTTTCTATCCTGTTCAACGTAAACTCTCAGCTGTAATTCTCTACAGTCGTTTTCTGGACAATTTCCTGTTGTCAGCACCCGTACACTTCACTGCCTCCATTTATATATTATCTTCGTCCGTGAATGTATAGGTTCTCTATAACTCCCGTTCTACTTCTTACCCTTCTTTCATATCCATAAAGAGAGCACCCTCGCTTTTTTTCAGAAAAATACACATGGTTGTCGCAAGTTACAGAACAATTTGCCGGCTCTTTACGTCTGTTGATTTTTAACGATCTGGTCCTTATTGCCACATGCTGTAGAGGTTAGCTCGGGCTCAAGTAACACGCATTGGACAACGAATGGGCGCATAATGCAATAAGTGGTGTGGCTTGTGAGTTAACTCATTGTTTTATCGTATGATCTGTTTTGGAAAAAAGTCGTTCATACTGGAGCTAGATTGTCGGTGATTCATCTAAGACAGATAATCAGTGCAACCTGCACGCATTGGCTTGTGAAAGTAAATAACGATAAATCAGGTTGTTGGAAGTATCACGTCTCGGAAAACTATTGGGCTGCAATGGTTTACAGGTTGTGGCGCAAAATGAGCAGGCGCTGCACAGGACAAATGAATCATTATTCGCCCACCCTGGAGATATTTTATAAATCATATTGTCCGTAAGAACCTATAAAATGATGTTTCTATATTTCAGTTATAACGGAATATGCGGATGTTAGCGTGAAGTATCTGTTTTTTCCCTTCTGTTTTTATCTCTTGGCACGGGGCTTGCGATATAAAAATCAAACGAGCCAAGCACCACGCTAGCCGAACGACGAGATAAGGGGGACACCATGAGTATCCTGCAACAGACAATCACA
>CAZQKF010000181.1:0-5105 GCA_964593645.1 uncultured Desulfobulbus sp. | reverse complement strand
TACATTACCATTGTCACTGATAACGGTACTGTGGTGGCCAGCGCCGGCAGACATGATCCCGGCCTGCACAGAGACGTAACTCAGGAAGTACTCAAAACCGGGCAACCGGTCACAACCATGATCAATCCAAAAGGGAATGAACCTATTTTTGAAGTGGCTGCAATCTTCCAGACCCTGCCCGGCAGCGCACCCAAGATGATGATGTCTCGCTGGCGCGAACGGGATCCTTTAATGCTGAAACTTGAACGGGGAGAAGCGGTCATTCATGTCGGCCTGCGGACCGGAGAATTTATTCGTGCCCGAGAACAGGATTTCAGACATACCCTGTTTATGGGCAGTCTTCTCTTTCTCCTGGGCTGTGCTGGGTTTTACTTTCTCTTTCTCTACCAGGGTATGCGGATCACCCGAACAACGCTTGCCAACATGAAACTCTACACCCGCAATATAATAGAGTCCATGCCGGACGGCCTTATTTCCCTTGATTCCCGGGGTAGGATGGCGTCATGCAACCCACGGGCACTGGAGTTTGCCGCCATGGATCTCAGTGCATTAAAGGGTAATAAACCTGAAGACATATTTCCGAAATGGCCGGTTGACTCACTGGAGCGACATGATGGGATCTCTTCGTTTTCCTACACGTTTATGCAACCTGACGGCAACGAAATCCCGGTAGAAATCAGCGGTTCCCCCCTGTTGGATGAAGAGGGAAAAATCACGGGCGGAGTTTTGTTGCTGCGTGATTTACGTGAAATCCGCTCAATGGAAGAACAACTAGCCCGTTCCCAACGTCTGGCCTCCCTGGGGCGGATGGCGGCAGGCATTGCCCACGAAATCAGAAATCCCCTGGGCACCCTGCGCGGCTTTGCCCAGTATTTCGGGAGCAAGGCCGAAGACGACGCCTCAAAAGAGTACAGTGATCTCATGGTCGGCGAGGTGGATCGACTCAACGCAATTATCTCATCCCTGCTCCAGTTCTCCCGGCCACGTGATCCGGAATTTGATCAGGTGAACGTTGCCCAGTTGCTTGATAAGACCAGTAAACTTCTTGAATATGATTTCAAGGAACGAGATATCAACCTACTGCAGGCAAGCACCTGTACAGGCATAATCGAAGCAGACAGTGATCTACTGCTTCAGGTGCTGCTCAATCTCTTGAAAAATGCCTTGAATGCCAGCAGTGACGGTACAAATGTCAGTCTGTCCTGCGAGAGTGATGCATACAATGTGTACATTACCGTAACAGACACAGGGGTCGGCATGAACCGGGAAGACCGGGAACAGATGTTTGATCCATTCTTTACCACCAGAAAGGCCGGAACCGGGCTGGGGCTGGCAGTCAGTCACCAGATCGTAGAACAGCATAATGGAACATTTGAGGTTAAATCACGCCTGGGCAAAGGCACGGCAATTACCCTGACCTTACCCCGGCAGCAAATACACAGCGAGACAACCCATGAAGAAGATATTGATAGTTGACGATGATACTGCCCACCGCACCATGCTCAAGGTTAACCTGCTGGGTGCCGGCTATGAAATAATCGAGGCCGATGACGGAGATCAGGTTCTGCCGACCTTAGCTGAACATGAGGTTGACCTGATCCTGATGGATCTGAAAATGCAGCGCATGGACGGCATGGAAGCCCTCAAGCTGCTGCGGGACAAAGGCCAAGTGGAGCCGGTGGTGGTCATCACCGCCTTTTCCTCAGTGGAATCGGCTGTTGAGGCCATGAAATACGGGGCCATGGATTATGTCACCAAACCGGTGGACATTGAGGCGCTGAAGCTCACCGTGAGCAAGGCCCTTGATTTTGAAGCCCTGCGTGAAGAGAACGAAGAGCTCAAAAAAAGGCTGGGCGAACAGTTTGATTTCGGCAATATTATCGGCCGCAGTCCGGCCATGCAGAAGGTCTTTGAAACCCTGTCCCTGGTGGCTCCGTCTGACGCAACCGTGCTCATAAACGGGGAATCCGGCACCGGCAAGGAACTGATTGCCGGTGCCCTCCACCATAACAGCAGCCGCAAGGACGGACCGTTTATTAAGGTCAACTGTGCGGCCCTGCATGAAAATCTGCTGGAATCCGAGCTGTTCGGTCACGAAAGAGGTGCCTTTACCGGCGCGGACTCCAGACGGGCCGGCCGCTTTGAACTGGCTGATAAGGGAACCCTGTTTCTTGACGAGATAGGCGACATGTCCCTGCAGACCCAGGCAAAAATCCTGCGGGTGCTTCAGGAGGGCGAACTGGAACGCCTCGGCGGCAGCAGCACCATCAAAGTCGACGTGCGGCTGGTAGCAGCAACCCATAAAGATTTACACGCCATGGTGGCCGACGGCAGTTTTCGCCAGGACCTCTTCTTCCGCCTGTCGGTCGTGCCGCTGGAGCTGCCGCCCCTGCGTGATCGAGTCGAAGACATTCCAGTGCTGGCGGATTTTTTTCTGCACCGCTATGCCGGAAAGAACAAAAAAGACATCAAGGGATTTCATCCCCAGGCCCTGATGCTGCTGGCTCGATACAGCTGGCCCGGTAATATCCGAGAACTGGAAAACACCATTGAACGGGCCGTAATCCTCTGCCTGGGTGAACAGATCACTCCGAAAGAACTGCCGCCTCAGATACTGCCCAAGGATTTTCAAGAAGCAGATGAACCGGTAACCACTGCAGGCGGCCTGACCCTCAAGGATATGGAACGAGAGGCCATCCGAGCCACCCTGGAACAAACCGGTGGCAACAAGTCCCAAAGCGCCAAACTGCTCGGCATTGCCCGCCAGACCCTGCTTAATAAGATTAAGGAGTATGGGCTGTAGAACACTGCTTTTTCCTCTCCATCCAGCGTTGTGCCGTTGCAGTAAACGCCTGCCCGCCGTCCGGCCACGATTTGTAATCGGCACGGAAAAAGAGTCCACATACCCCTCAAGTCTGGCGATCTGCTCCTGAATAACCATGTCCATGATTTCATCTGGCAACAGCCAGGTGATAAGCATCCGATATTCATCAGTAAGCTGGTCAATGACATGAATCAAGGTCAGCCGGGTCAGAGTTGCTTGTCCGTTTTTTCCTTCATTGTGAACCACAAGAATATTTTTGAACCGTTTAATATCACCCTTCCGCAGCGGTAACCGGAGAGACAAATCCCCGTGGTTTGACAGCGAGAACCGAGCACTCAATGGAGGAAAGGATGGATTCAGCCGTATTGCCCATGATAAAACCAGGAATTCCGGTTCGGGCGACAGTGCCCATTACGACAAGATCCGCACCTGACTCCCTGACATAGTCCGGGATTACCTCCTGGGGTTCTCCCTTGATGTTGTGCATGGCCGGCTGGAGATACTCCATGGTTTCGGCACCAAGGATAGCCTCGAGTTCCCTGCCAAGGGAGGCAACCTTGTCCTCCTCTGCCTTTTTCTGGTTTTGCACCCATTGTTCAACCTCTCCGTTTTTGCTAAAGTTGAAACGGGGCGTGTTGAGCAAGCCCTCGCCCCATACCTGCCAGGCGTGCACGATGTGCAGCTCGGCAAACTCGGACAGAGCCAGAGAGGAGGCGATTTCCAGGATCTGTCTGTTCAGGCCCGTTGTTTGCCCGTCCTGGCCCCCGTGCTCTGTATCTACGGCCGCAACAATGCACTGATAAGCCCGTTTTTCACGATCTTTCATGATCCAGACCGGACAGGGACATTTACGAAGCAGATGCATGTCAGTGGAGCCGAAAATACGTTCCCTGAACCCCTTGGTTGTTTCAGCGCATTTGATGACCAGATCATGGCCTTGCCGCAGGACCTCCCGCACCACGTCCGGAAAAACAGATCCTTCCAGCACCCTGGTCGAGACCCGTATTGTCTCGGGCAAGTCGGCAACAATCCCGCCCAGCTCCTCCCGGCATGCGTCCATAAGCCCGTTGCGTACCTGGTCATAGGCGGGATCGCCTGACAGGGGCATCTCAGCAGGAAGTCGCAGAGCGTGGACAAGGGTCAGGTCAGCCTGGTTGTGCAGGGCAAGAGCCAGGCCCCGTTGCAGGGCTGTCTGTTGCCAGGATTCACCCCCGGTCACCAGCAGTATATTCTTGAATCGTTTCATAACATCTCCCGGTCTTAATTTTTCAGGGTAGCTATATCAATCATTCCCTTGCCCTGATCTTGGATGACCGCCAGCCAGTATCCCACACTCATGGCCAGAACCACAGCGGCAATGGCCAGCACATAGTCAGGGGTAATTTTGGCAAAGTCCATGATGATCACCTTTCTGGCAATGGCCATCAGGGCCGTGGCCATGACAATCTTGACATGAATGACATCGTCGCGAAGATAGATGATGATGTTGATCAGAATCTCGATGGCGATGAGCACGGCCATGAACGCGCCGAACAGAGCCAGGATGTCGTTGATGGTCAGCATGAGAAAGGGCTCTGTGTACAGGTTCTGATAGAGCACCATCACCACATCCACCACACCCCAAAAGATGACCAAGGTCATCAGCACGGCCAGGACACGGACTGCCATATGGACAATGGTGCGCAGGATCTGAATCAACGGTTCCCTTGGATTGGCAAGATCATCCATGTTACTCTCCCGGTTGAGTTGACGATGTCTGCTGTCTCTGGCGCAATTTTTTCTCCAGCTCGACAACGAGGTAGGTGATAAACCCGGCCGCGAATATGCGAGCCCATGCGGCTGCATCAATGGGCGTGCTCTGAAAAAGGCGATTCATGAATGGTGCGTAAGTGTAGATGAGCTGGAGTATGAGCATGGCCAGGGCACCGCCGAAAACCCATCTGTTGCTAAAAAGACCCAGCTCAAGAATGGATCTGGACAGGGAACGGCAGTTGAACAGATAAAAAAGCTCCATGATGACAAAGACATTGACCGCAACCGTGCGCGCCTGCGCAAGTGAAGCACCGGAAGCCCGCTCCCAGGCAAAAAGCCCAAAGGCGCCGATCAGAAGCAGGGTGCCGACCAGGAGTATTCTGGTGATCAGCTCCCTGGTCAGAATAGGCGTATCGGGATTGCGGGGCGGCCGCTGCATAATGCCCGGCTCCCTCGGCTCAAAGGCAAGCATCAGACCAAGAAACCCGGCCGTGGTCATGTTGATCCACAGGATCTGGACCGGCAGGAT
>CAZQKF010000180.1:0-5129 GCA_964593645.1 uncultured Desulfobulbus sp. | reverse complement strand
GTATACTGATGTTCAACATGCTGACGTGGGCAGTCAGGGGGAAGCTTGCTATCATTTTCAACCTTCTTCACAACGCTCTCCCTGTTTTCCACCGACAGTGCGAAAGTACGCTGTTCTTTCTCCTTTTCATTGTACAACTCCACGGTGAGCGCATGGCAAAAACAACAGTATTTCGGGTCATTAACAACAGGTTTCTCTTTCGCTGCATGAGCTGCGGCGCCAAAAGACGCCTATCTGCCCCACCGCATCTGCGCCAGAAAATAATCCGCTGTTTCAAATGCCATGAAATAAATAAATGTGCTTTTAACAGGCGCGTCACTCCCCGAGAGCAGCAAAGCGGCAAGGCCGTCTTAATTACAAGTGCAGGTAAAGAAGTTGACATTAACCTTATTGACATCTCTTCAAAAGGGGTGGGAGTTGAACTGTCCATCCAGGGGCTACGTTCCAGGGTCGTTAAAATCGGTGACCAGATCCAACTGATCTGCAGCTGGAACCCCCAGCTTTTCAGCAGAAATCGCTATATTGTCCAGAACATCAGAGAACAAAAGGTGGGGATTAAGGTACTGGAAGTTGGCACATTTTCCTAATCAGACTCACCCCTGCTGCCAGCGGCTGAACATCTCGGTTCGAGCAGCGGCAGAGCGGCGCAGCACCGGAATGTTGACATCCACATAATCAATAACCAAGGCCTTTTTGCCCTCAGCCGGCCGCATGACCCTGCCCACCACCTGCAGCAGTCGTCCTTCAAACTTAATAGGAGTGGCCAGGATCAAGGTGGACAGGCCGGGGCAGTCAAATCCTTCTCCGATCAACTGCAGAGTGGAGAGCAGCACCTGTACTTTCCCGTCCTGAACCCGGCTGACAATCCTGCTTCGCTCATCGGGCGGTGTACGGCCGGTGAGCAGCTCCGTTTCCACGCCGCTGTTTTCCAGTTTATCCGATAACACCTCGCAATGGGCAACCCGGTCAGAGACCACCAGCACAGTACCGCTATGCCCCTTGTGTACCATGGCGGCAATGTCTGCACCAATTTGTTTGTTGCGCTCTTCATTTTTGGCCAGAGCCTTGATCAACTTGGCGTATTCACCTCGGTAACCATAGGAAAACGCGGTCTCACGCTGGATAAAATCAGGCCGAACCACGGCGCCGCTGTCGGCCAGCATCCTGGAATCAACGGCATGTACCTGATCTCCCAGATAGGTATAGATCAGCCGGGTCATGCCGTCTTCACGGCGAAAGGCGGTGGCGGAAAGGCCCAGCATATAAAAGGCATCAAAGCCGGTAACAACATCGGTGAACAGACTGGCCGGGACGCGGTGACATTCATCAACAATGATCTGGCCGAAATGGGGGGCCAATTCCTCTTTTCGCTTGCGGGCAGTATTGACAATGGCCACGGTAACAGGCTGCAGATCAAAGCGCCCTCCTCCGGCCTGGCCTGCTTTGATGCCTAAAAAGGTATCAATTCGCTCCAGCCACTGCTGCTGCAGTTCCCGGGAATGGACAATAATAATGGTGGGCTGGCGACGATGGGCAATCACGTGCAGGGCCATAACCGTTTTGCCCGAGCCCGTCCCTGCCTCAAGCACACCAAAAGAACGTTCAACCACATCTGCAACTGCCTGCTGCTGATACGGCCGCAGTTCGCCTGAAAAGACAATATCAATCTCAGCAAGTTTGCGCCTGTTATCAACAATCTCCGGCCCCGTACCCAGCATCTGCCGACAGAGCTGCACGGCCTTATTGCCGAAGCCGCGGGGAAAAATAATGGTGCTGCCCTCTTCCCGGAAAAAATAGAGCTTGGGTTTAAGCTGTTTGCCGACCCAGCGGGAATACCGCTTGGCATCCATGTATTTTGGATTATTGACCGTCAACTGGGCCCGGATGGCAGCTCGCAGGCTCTCAGGTGCTCCGCACAGAAAGCACTCCGAAGTGACTTCAAGGATCGGCACTGCAGCACTGCGCGGTTGTTGCCTGTTCACCATTGCCGTCTATCCTTTACATCCAAAATCACGTCCCAATGAACCTTTTTGCAGCAAGGCATTTCTTGCCTGCGTACTCTATGTCCATATAAAAATCATCCATGAGTTGCCTGTTGTCTGTTCCTCATGGTAGAATGGTTCTCAGCTTTCTAATCAAGACCTTATCCTGAGCCGCCTATGCCCAATACCCTTGCCCACTTCGGTATCCAGACATTGACCAGCAAGGCCGTATTTCGACCGGCGGACGTCAAATGGATAGGCCTGGGCTGCCTGATCCCAGACCTGCCCTGGATTACCCAGCGACTGATCCGTCCCCTGGCAATCATCGACCCCATTGACCTGCGTCTGTATGTTATTATCCAGTCCAGCCTGTTCATGAGTCTAATTCTGGCAGGCAGCATCAGCCTGCAGGTGAAAAACAGCCGCAGGATCTTTCTCCTGCTTGCCTTGAACTGCGTGCTGCACCTGTTTCTTGACCCAACCCAGATAAAATGGGCCAACGGCACCCATCTGCTGGCTCCTTTTTCCTGGCATCTGACAAACTTCGGATTCTTCTGGCCTGAACAGTTGCCGGCTCTACTACTCACCCTGGCGGGCCTGATCATCTTCCCTATCTTTGCCTGGAAAGATAGGGATCGGGAGATACTGCTTATACGGTGCTGGAAGCGACAGGCTGCGGGTTTACTCTTGCTGGGCCTGTATCTACTGCTGCCGATTTTCCTCTGGAACGGGCCGCTGGCAGCAGACAATCATTTTGCAGCCACCCTGAAAAAAAAACAGCGAACCGGCAACACCATAGAAATTGATCGTAAACCATACCACGCCCGCCAGTCTACCATCGGCACCATCTCCGGCGAACAGCTGAACCTGACCGGCCCCAATCTACCCAAGTTTGATACCAATCTCTCGATCAAAGGAATATTTACCAACAACAACACCATACTCATTTCAAAATATCATGTCCACAGTCCCATGCGTGATATCTACTCTAAAATTGGTATAAGCATGCTGCTGCTAAGCTGGCTGGTTGCACTCTGTAGAAAACGTATTAAAGTGGTTCGGACATAAAAGTACCGACCGGATTTACCGACTAAGGATATTCTATGATAGTATATATTCGATACATTGCCGTGCTCTTTATTCTCTGTACGACGCTCGTATACCCTGCCCCTCCAGTGCAGGCACAAAATACGCCGGTTACCATTACCCTGCCGGCGTCGGCACTGCACAAAACCATAAGCGACATGCTGCCCCTGCCCCTGGAGCAGAACGGCAGTAATTTTCAGGGAACCATTACAGTGGACTCCATCAACAAGCTGGAAATACACAATGACCTGATCTCCGTCCAGGGACAGGTCTCGGGTAAAGACATGCAGCTGACCACTACTATCGGCGGCCAGGACATTAAACTCAAGCTGGGCAAGCTTGCCCTGCCGGTAACCTGCGACATTTCCCTGCGCTATGATCGGCAGAAAAAAACCCTGTTCCTCACCCCGCGATTCCAAAACCCGACCCACGGCACCAGCAATTCGGCCAAGACCCTGCTGCCCCTGCTCAACAGTCTCGGCAACAAGGAATATCCGGTCAAGCTCGATAAGATCAGCCCGTTCAACGCCAAAATCGGGTCAAAAACCGTGTCGCTGCGCCTGGAACCTGTCGACATCAAGGCAGGCAATAATGAAATGATTCTCAAGTTGCAGCCGATTGCGGGAAAAAGCCATTGATTACCACCGACAACATGGTAATATAACGATACAGAGTAAACCGCTTCAACCTGCACCTCTTCACCGGGAGTATTCCATGGCCGACAACTGTCTTTTCTGCAAGATCAGCAAAGGTGAAATTCCTGCTGACATACTCTTTGAAGATGATGAGGTTCTTGCCTTTCGCGATATTGCGCCTCAGGCACCTGTCCACTTTCTTGTTATCCCTAAAAAGCACATTGCCGGGCCTTCTGCCGTCACAGAAAAAGACAATCACTTAATCGGCAAAATGATGTGGGTCGGCAGCCAGGTGGCCCAACAGGAGGGCGTGGAACAGTACCGAGTCGTCTTTAATAACGGCGAGCAGGCCGGACAAACAGTCTTTCACATTCACATGCACATTCTTGGCGGACGGAGTCTGACCTGGCCCCCGGGTTGAGCCCGTTGTCCCCACTACAGGAGGAAATTATGGCGATCCAAATGAAAGGCAATAAGAAAAAGGCCTCCAAAGAATTTGAGAAACAGGGAAAAAAGATTTTCAGCCAGGCCAAAAAACAGGGCCTGCTTGCCATCAACAACCGGGCAAAACTTTTTATTGACGGTCGGCCCCAACGCCGCTGGTGGTTTGCCGACAAGAAGAGCAATCTTCTTATCTCTGTAGAATTCGGTCTCTGCGATGATGAGGCATTGGCCCTGCTGGCTCGAAATTTGAAGAAATAGTCCTGTTCATCCACCCCACTAAAACCGACCATTAGGGTCGGTTTTTTTATTTTCAAACGTAACAGTCCAACTGCACCCCACCTTGTGGTGATCAGGCCGCCTCACATAGGCGGGCTATAGATTCGTTGGCCTGGCTTACCACAGGAAAGCGCAGACTCCGATATGGAGCACATCTGAACAGTTACAGTCCACAGGACATGCCAAAATTATGCTACTACCTGAATAGTTTATATAAAAATCACCACAAAGCACTGACCTTGCCATGCCGCAGTGACACATTTTTATTGTTCGTTGTGGCTGGCGAATCCGGTCCAGCCATGCTGGTTATTTCCAAACAAGCATCATTTCCGGATATTTACCCCAAACCAGGACTTTTCATGCCCAAGACTCTCCCCCAGGCCTTTCTTGCAAATTTTTTAGGCAATGCGCCCAGCTGGTATAAGCTGACGATTCTGGCATTTCTTATTGCTAACCCGATACTGCTCTACACGGTGGGCCCCTTTATTACCGGCTGGCTGCTGATTGTTGAATTTATCTTCACCCTGGCCATGGCCTTGAAGTGCTACCCCCTGCCCGCAGGCGGTCTGCTGGCCATTGAAGCGGTAATTATCGGGCTGACCCATTCGGAATCCGTCTATAACGAGGCGCTTAATAACTTTGAAGTGATCCTGCTCCTTATCTTCATGGTGGCCGGTATTTACTTTATGAAGGATTTTCTTCAATT
>CAZQKF010000179.1:3374-5184 GCA_964593645.1 uncultured Desulfobulbus sp. | reverse complement strand
CCAAGAGCCTGCTCCAGTACAAGATGAAGAAATATAAGTTGAAACGAAAAAAGAAATAGGTACAGTGATCCCTAACAGCTAACCGGCATTTCTGCCGACTACATCGGGCAATGGAAAGCCTGAGTCGCGGCCACCCCAGTTGAGTTTGTTGCGCAGGATAGTAAAATAGCCTTTATGGGGTGAGCTGATCAAACATAGGGGCTTGGCCGCTGTTTCCACGACCAGAAAATCATTGGCCTGCATGGTCCAGCCCAACCGGCCGTCTACCATGATTTTCACGTTGGTTGACGGCGGTGCCAGCTGCGTTATTACCCGGGTACGGGATGAGAGCAGCACAGGTCGTGATTCCAACATAAAAGGACAGATCGGCGTCACCAGGAGAGCACGAAGCTCTGCATGGGCAATGGGGCCACCTGCTGAAAGATTATAGGCAGTGGAGCCGGTTGGCGTGGAGATGATCAAGCCGTCAGCCTTATAGGTGGTAATATACTCATCATCTGCCCAACAGCCTAAGCGCATGAGCGGTTCCGTACTGCCCTTGACAATGACGACCTCATTCAAGGCAAAACAGGATGTACCGACCGGCTCTCCATGTTCATCGAGTATTCTAGCCCTGAGCATCATCCGTTCTTCAATATGTACCTGCCCATTCAGGATTTCCTCCAGGGCAGGATACATCTCCTCGGCCGCCACCTCGGTCAGAAAACCAAGATCGCCAAGATTAATGCCCACAACCGGAATACCGTGCCGCGAAGCCTGATCGGCAACATGAAGCAATGTACCGTCACCGCCCAGGATAGTCAGCATGTCCATATCCGGATCAATGCGGTCAAGCTCAGCCTTGATTGAGCGCTGCTCATACCAGGTGGCCAGTTCTTCGCCGACCTTGCGAACCTCAGGCGAATCCCGTCGAATTATAATTCCGGCATAACGAACCTGCATCTGTTACTGCCCAAGATCCCTGGAACGTTCGGTTGCGGCCTCAACTGCCGTCATCACCGTCCCGCGCAGCCCGGCCTCTTCCATGACCTGGAGACCGGTAATTGTGGTTCCACCGGGAGATGTGACTCTCCCCTTAAGTACGGCAGCAGGCTCTCCTGTTTCACGGGCAAGTTTTGCTGAACCGTACAGGGTTTGAACAGCCAGTTGTTCGGCAATGGGCCGTGGAATACCTGCCAGCACTCCACCGTCAATCATGGCCTCAAGAAAGGTAAACACATAGCCGGGACCGGAACCGCTTAAACCGGTCACCGCATCAAGCATGGTTTCCGGGACTTCAACACAGGTGCCGACAGCAGAAAACAGCTGCAGGCTTTTATCAATATCATCCGCATCAGTTTTGCTGTTTCCACTCAGGGCCGAGGCACCGGCAAGCACCAGACAGGGCGTATTGGGCATCACCCGAACAATACGCATGTCCTTGCCCAATCCTTGTTCAAGCTGGGCAATGGTCACACCGGCTGCAATGGAGACAATAAGATGAGCACCACTAAGATGATCACGATACTGGCCCAGAACCATATCCATAATCTGCGGTTTGACTGCGACAATAATGATGGAACAGTTTGCTGCCAGTTCAGCACTGCTGTCTGTCACCTTGATCAAATAGGTCGACTGCAGATATTTCCGCCGCTCATCATAAGGTTCAGCAACCATTATCTTACCGGCATCCAACAGACCTGACTCAATAATCCCGCGAACCAACGCTTCACCCATCTGGCCGCCGCCCACCAGGCCAAGAGTTTTTATATCACCCATAACACACACCACTTGTTTTTATTATATACAATTCCAGCAAACCTTGAACCTT